>CANCMM010000060.1:0-8118 GCA_947379335.1 Alphaproteobacteria bacterium
GCAGCAGATATCGCTCTCGGCCTTCACCTCGGCGGAGGTGTTCACATAGGTCACCACCGGCAGGCCGGGATATTTCTGCTTGAGCAATCGCACGTCCGCACCGGTGATCGAGGCGGCCAGCGAACAGCCGGCTTCCATGCTGGGGATCAGCACGGTCTTTTCCGGCGACAGGATCTTGGAGGTCTCGGCCATGAAGTGGACGCCGGCCTGGACGATGATCTTGGCGTCGGTACGCGCCGCCTCGCGGGCCAGCGCCAGGCTGTCGCCCACGAAATCGCCCACGCAGTGGAAGATTTCCGGCGTCATGTAATTGTGCGCCAGGATGACGGCGTCTTTCTGCCGCTTCAGCCGGTTGATCTCGGCGATCACCGGGGCATAGGCGGGCCACTCGATCTTCGGGATCACGCCCGAGACCTTGGCGTAAAGAGCTTCGGTGGCGCGTGCCACGTCGTCGCTATAGGCCAGTTCCAGTCCCATTCTGTCCTCCGACCGCATAATACTCATTTCGAGTATATATGTGGTGCAAAAAACCCGGCATTCAAGGAGCCGGTTCGGACTTTATGCTACACACGAGCATTAAGGGGTCAAGAGTCGGAAACGCCACACTCAGACATATGTTTCACTTTTATGTTGGTCGCTCTCGCTCGCGCGAACGCTCCTATGACGCTTTGCTGCGCCGCACACCCAGGCGGACGCCGGGCGCGGGACGCTCGCGCAGCACCACGCGGCGGAAGCGGAACAGTTCGGCGGGGCGCCCACGGACCGGCGCGTTGAACTTGCCGGTGCCTTCCACCAGGCCCTGTTCCGCCACCAGGCGGCGGAAATTCTGCTTGTGCAGGCGAAGCCCCGCCAGCGCCTCCACCGCCCGCTGCAGTTCCAGCAGGGTAAAAGTGGGGGCCATCAATTCGCACACCACCGGGCGGTATTTCAGCTTGCCGCGCAGCCGCGCGATGGCGGTGGCCAGAATCCGGCGATGGTCGTACAGCATGGGCGTTCCAAGGCTCGCGCCTTTGTTTGCACTTTTTTTATTTAAGAGGGCGCTGTCGCGCCAGAACTCTTCCACCAGCCCGGCTTCATACAGAAGCTCGTAACGTTCCAGCACCCGCTCTTCATCCCAGCCTTCGCCGAAACAGACATTCACCCGTTCGCGCCGCAATTCGGCGGCTTCGGCATTGGGCGCATCCTTCACGAATTTCTTCAGCGCCGGAAGAATGGTGCTTTCGATCATGACCGGCTTGGTGTCGCGCCAGTCTTCCCAGGGAAAATAGTGATACCAGCCGCGCCACTCGGTTTCCGGCGCTTCCTTGCCCTGGCGGGTGAGGGCGAGATAGCCCACCGACACCACCCGCGTGCCGGCGGCAGCTTCGTGGCGGCCCTTGTCTCCGAAGGTATAGAGCTGCTCGGTATAGCCCAGGTCGAAGCGGGTCTGTTCGCCGACCCATTTGCGCAGGCCCGATTCCAACGTGCGCTGCTGCGCCGGATCGAACGGCCCGAACGGCAGCGCGTCGGCCGCGCCGTCATGGGCCACCACCAGCACCGAGGGGCGCTCGCCTTCCACCGCCACGATGGCGGCGGACAGGCCGATGGAAACCGTCTCTTTGCTCATAGGCCCACCAGCGGGAAGGTTGTGGTGACGCCTTCTTCCACGATCAAGGGCGGACCCATGCTGTTCAGCGCCGCGATCATCTTGCCACCCCGCCCCAGCGCATCGTCGGCATGTTGCACCAGCAAGCGGTTGGGCTGGGCATGCGGCGCGCGCTGGCGCATGGCGCGCGCAATCTCGATCTCGCGGTCGGGGCCCAGCCGATCGCACAGGATGGTGAAGGCCGATGCCATGGAGCGCGAAATTCCCGCCCAACAATGAATCAGCAGCGGCTGGCTGGTGTCCCAGCTGCGCGAAAATTCCAAAAGCTCATCGATGTGTTTGCGCGCCGGCGGCGCGGTGCCAGCGGCGGGATCGACGATGTCGTTGACGCCAAGGCGCAGATGCATGGCAGCGGGAAAGCCCGCCGGAGTGTCGATCATGTGTTCGGGCGACAGCAGGCTGACCAGGTGCGAGGGGGCATGGGCGGCGAGGGCGTCGGGCAGGCTCGACAGGGGGGTGACCAGCAGGCGGGGCATGGCCCCTTTTAACAGCTAATGGGCACTTTTTTGCACGACCTGCCGCTTGGCTACTTGAGGTCGCAAAGGCGGGCAAATCTGGCCAGGAACAGGGCTTGGGCCTCACCCGTAGCCAGGGGGGCCAGCCGGGGCGTTTTCAGGGCCCCCCGGAGCCTTTGGGGCGGGGCTCCGAACAGGCGGCGGGCTTCCGGCTCCTCGAACCCGGCCAGCTGGGTGGCCTCGTAATAGGCCGACAGATGGTCGGCCCGCTTGAACAGGGTCTTGAGGGCCGCCGGGACCTGGGCCGGCAGGCCGAACCGCAGATGGATGGCCGCCTGAAGTCTTTCTTCCAAGGCCTTGTAATTGATACCAACCGCGGCCTTGAAGGGGCTGATGAGGTCGCCGACAACATATTCCGGGCTATCGTGCAGCAAGGCCATCAGCCGGGCTTCCCGCGACAGGCGAGGCGACAGCTCCGCCACCAGCCGTTCCACCAGCACGCTGTGCTGGGCCACCGAGAAGGCATGCGCGCCCTTGGTCTGGCCGTTCCAGCGGGCGACCCGCGCCAGGCCATGGGCGATGTCGCCGATCTCGATGTCCAGGGGGCTGGGTTCCAAGAGGTCCAGCCGCCGGCCGCTCAGCATCCGCTGCCAGGCACGCAAAGGGATTCTCTTGCGATCAGGCACTGAGAAGCCGAACGGCGACCACGGTCAGGGTCGCCGCCAGGATGATGCGCAGCGCCCGGTCGGGCAGGCGCGGTGCGAACAGGCTGGCCAGCATGATGCCGGGCAGCGACCCGCACAGCAGCGAAACCAGAACGCCGGTATCGATGCCTCCGGTTGCCAGATGCCCCATGCCCGCGATCAGGGTCAGCGGCACGGCATGGGCGATGTCGGAGGCGGCGATCCGGACCACCGGCAGTTCGGGATAGAGCAGCAGCAGGGCGGTGACGCCAAGCGCGCCGGCGCCTACTGAGGAAATTGTCACCATCACGCCCAGCACCACGCCGGTGAGGATGGTGAAGGTGCGGGTCTGGCTGTCGGTCAGCACGCCAACACGCCGGGAATAGGTCGCCAGCAGGCGGCGGCGAAACAGCAACGCCGCAGCGGTCAGGATCAGCGCCACGCCCAGCACCTTGGTGACCAGCGCGCTGTAGACGGCCTGGTCCACATGCAGCAGCCATAGCGCGCTTAAGGTCAGCAGCGATGCGGGCAGGCTTCCCGACGCCAGCCGCCGCACGATCCGCCAGTCGATGGTCTTGTTGAAGCCATGCACCAGGCCGCCGCCGGTCTTGGTGACACTGGCATAGATCAGATCGGTGCCCACCGCGGTCACGGGATGGACGTGAAACAACAGGATCAGCAGCGGCGTCATCAACGAGCCGCCGCCAACCCCGGTCATCCCGACCAGGAAGCCGACGGCGAAACCGGAGAGCACGTAAAGGGGATGGATGGTCGCGAACAGGGCCATTTCTTGTTTTTTCAAAAATATTTTTTTTGCGGAACCGCAATCAAACACAAACTGCACTTTGGAACAATCGCCGCGGGCAGAATGCGCGTTTGATGGGCATCAAAGGCTTCGCAAGGCCTCCAAGCAACGCGATTTTAACCGGCTCTCCATCAAGATTGACAAAGCCTGAACAACAGGCCGGGTCGCAGGCCGCGATGCCCGCTCTAACCTCAATTGGGCATTCATATATTTTCGGTATCAAGGATGCCGAAAACCAGGCCCAGACCCTTGCAATGCCGTCTTTGATCGATCCCGTGGAAAATGGGGACTGCAGCCGCTCGCCCGGCCTGGCGGCGGCGCTTGCCGTTTTCGTGGCGGGCCTTGTGGTCGGGCTGGGCTTCTCCGCCGAACTTGGTGTCCAGTATATCGCCGGACTGATCATCGTTGCGACGCTGAGCTTTGCACTGTCGCTGCTGCAGCGCGTTGCCGCTGATACGCGCAAGCGCGTCACCGCCGGTGAAGCCAGCTACCGCGCATTCTTCGATCATGCCGTGGAAGGCATTTTCCGCACCACGGCTGAAGGCCATTACCTGGCGGTCAACCACGCGCTGGCCGACATCTATGGCTATGACCGTCCCGAAACTCTGGTTACCGGCCTCACCGATATCAGCGCCCAGCTGTATGTGGACCAGCGCCGCCGCGACGAATTCCGCGCACTGATGCAGGCCCATGACGTGGTGACCAATTTCGTGTCGGAAATCTATCACCGCTCGGGGCGCCGCATCTGGATTTCGGAAAATGCCCGCGCTGTGCGCGACTGGTCCGGCGCGCTGCTTTGCTATGAAGGCACGGTCGAGGACGTCACCGAGAAATTCGAGCAGGAGCGCGCCTTGCGCGTGGCGCTGCGCCAGGCCGAGATCGCCAACAAGATGAAGGCCGCCTTCCTGGCCGCCATGAGCCATGAGCTCAAGACTCCGCTGAATGCCGTGCTGGGCTTTTCCGAGATCATCCGTGACGAACTGCTGGGCCCGGTCGGGCGTGAAGCCTATCGCGACTATGCCGGCGACATTCACAAGAGCGGCTCGCGCCTTCTCACCGTCATCAATGACGTCCTGGACGTCTCGCGCCTGGAAGGCGGGCTTCTCACCATCGATGCACGTCCCGAAAGCGTGCAGGACGTGGCGGATGCCGCCATTGCCCAGGCGCGCGGCATCGCCCAGGACCAGCGCCCCATCCAGCTGGATGTGCCGGCTGACATGCCGATTCTGCATGTCGATCCGCGCCGCCTGTCCCAGGCGTTGGGCAACTTGCTTGCCAATGCGCTGAAGTTCACGCCCGAAAACGGCGAAGTGCGTTTCATCGCCCGCATGCAGCCGGACGGCAGCGTGCATCTGGTGGTGCAGGACACCGGCATCGGCATGGCCGAGGAAACCATCGCCTCGGCGCTGGAGCCGTTCCGCCAGCTGGACGGCAGCCTGGCGCGGCGCTTCGAAGGCGCGGGCCTGGGCCTGTCCATCTCCAAGGCGCTGGCCGAACTGCATGGCGGCGCGCTGAGCCTGGCCAGCGCGGTGGGCGAGGGCACCACCGTCACCATCCGGCTGCCTGCCAGCCGCGTGGGTTCGCGGGCCGCCAAGGTCGCCTGATAATTCGCTTCAAGCCCCTTTTATGCTTCAAGCTTTACGCCTGACGCGCTAAACCCCCGCCATGAGCTCTTCTGCATTGGTGCTGTTTTCCGGCGGTCAGGATTCCACCGTATGCCTGGCCTGGGCGCTGGCGCGCTTTGACCGGGTGGAGACGGTGGGCTTCGACTATGGCCAGCGCCACGCCGCCGAACTGAAGGCGCGGCCCGTTATTCTGGAAAAACTGCGCGCCGCTTATCCGCAATGGGCCGCCAAGCTGGGCGCCGATCATCTGTTGCCGCTCGATACATTGAAAGCCATCGGTGGCAGCGCCCTGACGGATGCGGTGAGGATTGAAATGGGCGAAAACGGACTGCCCACCACCTTCGTGCCGGGACGCAATGTGATGTTCCTGACGGCCGCGGCGGCGCTGGGCTATCGGCGCGGTGTCTTCGATCTGGTCGGCGGCATGTGCGAGACCGATTTTTCCGGCTATCCGGATTGCCGCGACGAGACGGTGCAAGCGACGGCGCGGGCGCTGAGCCTGGGCCTGGCGCGCGATGTTAAAGTCCATACGCCCCTGATGTGGATCGACAAGGCCGCGACCTGGAAACTGGCCGAAGAGCTGGGCGGCGCGAAATTGGTGGACCTGATCGTGGCCGACACCGTCACCTGCTATGAAGGCGATCCGACTTCGCATGACTGGGGTCATGGCTGCGGCAAGTGCCCGTCCTGCGAATTGCGCGCGGGCGGATATAAAAAGTACCGCGCCGCATGACCTATTCGGTGAAGGAAATCTATTACACCTTGCAAGGCGAAGGTGCCCACACCGGCCGCGCCGCCGTGTTCCTGCGCTTTGCCGGCTGCAACCTGTGGAGTGGACTGGAAAAGGATCGCAGCCAGGCGGTGTGCCGCTTCTGCGATACCGATTTTGTCGGCACCGACGGCCCCGGTGGCGGCAAGTTCGCCGACGCTGCGGCTCTGGCGCGGGCGGTATTCGCCGAGTGGCCGGCTTCAGCCAAGGGCAAACCTTACGTGGTCTGCACCGGCGGCGAGCCCTTGCTGCAACTCGACCGCGAGGCGATCGACGCACTGCATGAAAAAGGCTTCGAGATCGGCATCGAGACCAACGGCACCTTGTTGCCGCCCTCCGGCATCGACTGGATCTGCGTCAGCCCCAAGGCCGATGCCGAGCAGAAATTGATGCGCGGCAACGAACTGAAGCTGATCTATCCGCAGGACGGCGCGCCGCCGGAAAGGTTCGCGGGCCAGGATTTCCAGAACTTCTTCCTGCAGCCGATGGACAGTGCCGACCGTGCCGCCAACACCGAGGCGGCGACGCAATACTGCCTGGAAAACCCGCAATGGCGGCTTTCCCTGCAGACTCACAAGCTGATCGGAATTCGCTGACCGGGGCTGCGTCTGGCGCAGGTTGAACCCCGTCCAAAACAGGCCATCTCAGGGGGCGTGTTCGGAGGGTTCCATGGATTCCTGGGTTGTCGTCCTGTCTGCCGCAGCGGTTGCCGCTAGCGTCTTCGTCTATGGCTTTTTGATCGCGGCCTAGAAGCTCGTCACGATCTTGTCCATGTCAGGGCGTGGACGCTCTTCCAGCTCGTCCGCGGGCATGCCGATATAGAGGAAGCCGGCCACCCGCTCGCCGGGCTTCAGCCCCAGCCGCTCCTTCACCACCGGATGAAAGGCGTACCATTCGGTCAGCCAGTTGCCGACAAAGCCCAGCGCCGTGGCGGCGATGAGAATGTTCTGGCACACCGCACCTGCCGACAATTCCTGTTCCCACACCGGTATCTTGTGCGACTCGCGCGCGGCGGAAATCACCCCGATCACCACCGGCGCGCGCAAGAAGCGGCCCCGTTCTTCTTCGACCTGCTTGGCGCGCTCGCCTTCGGCTTCCATCACCTCCGCGAAGATGTCGCCGGCCCGCTCGCGGCCTTTGCCTTCGAACACAATGAAGCGCCAGGGAAACAGCTTGCCATGATCGGGCGCCCGCGCGCCCGCCTGCAGGATCTGCGCGAGCTGCTTTTTGTTCGGGCCCGGCTCCTTCATCGCCTTGGCTGAGCCGGAACGGCGGGTGAGCAGCAGGTCGAGCGCCGCGGGCGCGGGGTGATTGAACGGGGGCGGTTTGGACATGGAGACCTTAAAAAGGGGCGGAAGTCTGCCCATCTTAACAATTGCCCCGGAGAAAAGCCGGGTTTTGGGCGTTTTGAAATTGTACAAAGTTTCGTGGTAAAAGCACGGCCCTTAAGGACACATCATGCAGAACCCGCGCGAAAAAGTATCTTCCGTCGATCCGATCTGGACGGCCCTGCGCCAGCAGGCCGAAGCCATGGCCGGACGCGAACCCACCTTGGCGGGCTTTGTCCATGCCACCATCCTGCAGCATGACCGGCTGGAGCAGGCGCTGTCCTATCACTTGGCGCGCAAGCTGGGCGGCGAGGACCTCTCGCCCCTGGCCATCCGCGAAATGTTCGACCATGCGGCGAGCGAAGACGGTTTTGGACAGGCGCTGCGCGCCGACCTGTCGGCGGTGTTCGAACGCGATCCAGCCTGCCATTCCTATGTCGACGCCTTCCTGTTCTACAAAGGCTTCCATGCCCTGGAGAGCTATCGCATCGCCCATTGGCTGTGGCGCCAGGGCCGCAACGGCATGGCGCTGTTCCTGCAGAGCCGCATCTCCCAGCTTTTCGCCGTGGATGTGCATCCCGCCGCCAGGATCGGCCGCGGCATCATGTTCGACCATGCCACCGGCATCGTGATCGGCGAGACGGCGGTGGTGGAGGACGATGTCTCCATCATGCAGGATGTGACGCTGGGCGGCACCGGCAAGGAATCCGGCGACCGCCATCCCAAGATCCGCCGCGGCGTGCTGTTGTCGCTGGGCGCCAAGATCCTGGGCAATATTGAAGTGGGCGAATACAGCCTGGTCGGCGCC
>CANCMM010000061.1:0-8057 GCA_947379335.1 Alphaproteobacteria bacterium
GGCACGTCCCGCCATGCCGCAATTTCGCCGCGGTTCACATAACTTATCTGTGTACTGATTAGTTATTTTATTGGGGCGTTGGGAAGGAGTATCCAATGCTGCGTGCATTTCAAAACCCCACCATTGGGGTACGTTTTAGTACTGAAAAAGGCGTAGGTTTTCCAACACTTATCGCTATTTTCGATTCTGCTGCGTCGCGCGATTCATCGTTGCGCAACGGCGACGGGTGGGGGGTCCTTCCGCACATCTTTGTTGAGCTGGCGGCATGTTAGAAGCGCACGGACGCACCGGGATTCGCAACCGGCTTTTGCACAAGATCAGTCTGGAAGACTGGGGCCTGGTTGGGCCGCATCTGGAAGCGATCACGCTGAAGGAACGCCAGATCATCGAAGTCCCGGCCAAGCCGATCACCCACGCCTACTTCCTGGAAATCGGCGTGGCGTCGGTCGTGGCAGTCGATGCGGAAGATCATCGCATCGAAGTCGGCGTCATCGGTTTTGAAGGCGTCACCGGCGTACCGCTGATCATGGGCGACAACCGCGCCCAGCATTCCACCTACATGCAGATCGGCGGCAGCGGCCATCGCATGCCCGCCGAAGCGCTGTGCGGCGCTATCGCCAAAAGTGAGTCCCTGCGCAGCCTGATGCTGAAAGCGGCGCAAGGCTTCATGATCCAGACGGCGCAGACTGCACTGGCCAACGGCCGCGCCAAGCTGGAGCAGCGGCTGGCGCGCTGGCTGCTGATGGCACATGACCGCATGACCACCGACGCGGTGCCGCTGACCCATGAATTCCTGGCCGTGATGCTGGGTGTGCGCCGCGCCGGCGTCACCGTGGCGATCCACGGCTTTGAACGGCGCGGGCTTGTAACGACGCGGCGCGGCCAGCTGACCATCGTGAACCGCACCGGGATCGAGCAGATCGCCGGCAGTTTCTACGGTACGCCGGAAGCCGAATTGAAGCGGCTCCTCGACCACAAGTAGCCCCTCCGGCCTTCGCACCTAATCGGTGCTACGGCCACCTCCCCATGCAAGCGCGCTCACCCGCGCGCCGGGGAGGATTCCTGCTTGCATTTCATCTTTGGTACATGGTTTGTTCTCACCATGCTGCCCCTTCAATTCACCGACTGGTTCGCCGCGCGCGGCTGGACGGCGCGAGAGCATCAGCTGGCGCTGGTGGAGCATGCCGCCAAGGGAGAAAGCGTGCTGCTGGTGGCGCCCACCGGGGGCGGCAAGACTCTGGCCGGCTTCCTGCCCAGCCTGATCGACCTTGCCAATAAACCAAAGCGGGGCCGCAAGCGGGGCCTGCACACGCTCTATATCTCGCCGCTGAAGGCGCTGGCGGTGGACGTCGCTCGCAACCTGGACGCGCCCGTCACCGAGATGGCGCTGCCGGTGACGGTGGAGACGCGCACTGGCGATACCTCGGTGGCGCGGCGCCAGCGCCAGCGCCACAGCCCGCCTGACATCCTGCTCACCACACCAGAACAGCTCGGCCTGCTCACGGCCCATCCGCGCGCACCGCAGATGTTCGAGAATCTGCGCACCGTGGTGCTGGACGAACTGCACGCCCTGTACAATTCCAAGCGCGGCGATCTCTTGGCGCTGGGCCTGGCGCGCCTGCAGACCTTGGCGCCCGGCCATCGCCGTGTCGGTCTGTCGGCGACGGTGAAGGATCCTGTACCACTGCAGCGCTTTCTGGTGCCGCAGCCCGCCAACGCGGAAGCCCTGTCGGCTTTGGTGATCGCCAAGGGCGGCGCCAAGCCCAGCATCGAGATCAGCACCTCGGATTCCTATGTCCCCTGGGCGGGGCATCTGGCCAGGCACGCCATGCTGGATGTGATGCTGGCGATTCAGAGCGCCAAGACCGCGCTGGTCTTCGTCAACACCCGCAGCCAGGCCGAACGCACCTTCCAGGAATTGTGGGCGATCAACGACAACAACCTGCCGATTGCCCTGCATCATGGCTCGCTGGCGCTGGAACAGCGGCGCAAGGTGGAAGCGGCCATGGCCAAGGGCAGCTTGCGCGCCGTGGTCTGCACTTCGACCCTGGACTTGGGCATCGATTGGGGTGCCGTTGATAAAGTGATCTGCATCGGCGCGCCCAAGGGCGCCGCCCGGCTGGTGCAGCGCATCGGCCGGGCCAATCACCGGCTGGATGAACCCAGCGCCGCACTGCTGGTGCCGGCCAATCGCTTCGAAGTGCTGGAATGCAATGCCGCGCGCGATGCGGTGCTGGCGGGCGAGCTGGACGGCGAGCGGCTGAAGGCCGGTGGGCTGGATGTGCTGGCCCAACACATATTGGGCACCGCCTGCGCCGCGCCGTTCGATCCCGCCAGCCTGTTCGCCGAAGTGCGCGCCGCTTCGCCTTACGCCCATCTCACCCACGAAGATTTCGACGCCGTGGTGGATTTCGTTGCCACCGGCGGTTACGCGCTCAAAGCCTATGACCGCTACGCCCGACTGCGCCCGACGTCAGACGGCAAGCTGCGCCTGGCCCATCCACGGCTGGCGCAGGAATACCGGCTCAATGCGGGCGTGATCGTGGAAGACCCGATGGTGGAAGTGCGGCTGCAAGGCCGCGGCAAGCCCGCCGGCGCGGGCGGCCGCAAGCTGGGCGAACTGGAAGAGTATTTCATCGAGCAGCTTTCCCCAGGCGACACCTTTGTCTTTGCCGGTCAGGTGGTGCGCTTCGAAGGTCTGCGCGAGACCGGCGCCTATGTCACCAAGACCAGCGATCCCGACGCGGAAATCCCCAGCTACAATGGCGGCAAGTTTCCGCTTTCCACCTTCCTGGCCCAACGGGTGCGCGAGATGGTGTCCTCGCCGGAGCGCTGGCCCAGCTTGCCCGCGCCGGTGCAGGAATGGCTAAAGATCCAGGAATGGCGCAGCGTGATCCCGGCGCCCGGCCAGCTTCTGGTCGAGAGTTTTCCCCGCGGCAATCGTCATTACCTGGTCTGCTATCCGTTCGAAGGCCGCCTGGCGCACCAGACTTTGGGGATGCTGCTGACGCGGCGGCTGGAACGGTTGCGGCTGCACCCAATAGGCTTTGTCGCCAACGAATATGCGCTGGCGGTGTGGGCCGCCAGGGACATGGGCGGGGCGGACATGGACGCGCTGTTCGATCAGGACATGCTGGGCGACGACCTGGACAGCTGGCTGGCCGATTCCAATCTGTACAAGCGAACCTTCCGCAACTGCGCCATCATTGCCGGGCTGATCCAGCGCCGCTTTCCCGGCAAGGAGAAAAGCGGACGTCAGGTGACATTTTCTTCAGATCTTATTTACGACGTTCTGCGGGAACATGAACCAGACCATGTGCTGCTGCGCGCTACCTACCAGGATGCGGGAACCGGTCTTCTGGACATCGCACGGCTGGGCGACATGCTGGCGCGGGTGAAAAAGCAGATCGTCACCCGGCGGCTCGACCGGGTCTCGCCGCTGGCGGTTCCGGCGCTGCTGGAAATTGACCGCCAGATGGTTGCAGGCGAGGCGGACGAGGCTATTCTGCGGGAAAACGAAGACTCCCTGATCCGGGATGCCATGCGTGTGGACTGAGCAATGACGGACCTTTTGATCGATGTGAACGGCGAGACCGTTCTGCTGGATTCCTGCGGCGCGGCGTTCCTGCCGGCCCAATCCACCCTGGTTTTCGCCGATCTGCACTTCGAAAAGGGCAGCTCCTATGCCCGCAGCCGCCAGTTCCTGCCGCCCTATGACACGCTCAACACCCTGCTGCGCATGGTCCGCGCGGTGGCGCGCCACAAACCGGCGCGGGTGATCGCGCTGGGCGATTCCTTCCATGACCGCGAGGCGGGCGACCGGCTGGGCAGCGAAGAACGCGGGTTGCTGGATTCGCTGTCGCGCAGCGCCCGCTTCACCTGGATCGCCGGCAACCATGATCCCAACCCGCCGGACTGGCTGGACGGCGAGGTGACAGACTGCATCCGCGTGGGCGGGCTGATCTTCCGCCATGAACCGGCGGCGGCTTTCGAGCCTGGCGAGGTGGCCGGGCACCTGCATCCTTGCGCCAGTGTCAGCAAATGGGGCCGCAGCGTGCGCCGCCGCTGCTTTGTCTCTGACGGGTTGCGGATGATCCTGCCATCGTTCGGCGCCTATACGGGCGGGTTGGATGTGGGCGACAGCGCCATCGCCACTTTGTTCGCCGGTCCCTTCCACGCTTACATGCTGGGACAGACACGGGTCTATGCCATCCCGCGGAGAATTGCGGTCTGACCGGCGCCCAAAGAAAAAGGGCGGCCCGAGAGCCGCCCCATTTCATCAGTCCATTGCGGCAGGATCAGAAGCCGATCCAGACGCCGCTCCTGTAGTAGCCGCGGCCTTCGCGCGTGTCGCGATAATGGCGCTGGTCATCCCACTTCTGGTGGAAATACCAGTCGTCATTGTGATTGACATAGCCGGTGCCCGGATAGCGGTAGTGGCGTTCGGTATGCCAGCAGTCGCCCGAGTCGTTGCAGACCATGCGGGCAGAGGCGGTGCCGGTGGTCGCAACCAGGGCGCCGGTGGCCATGAACATAGTAATGGCGGCGGCTGAAACAGCCGTTTTCAGAAATAGCATGTGGGGATGCTCCAATAAGAGGAAGTTATCGTGCAGAGTTAACACCGTCAGCACGGTTCGGTTCCGTACGCCGGTGAACTAAGCCGCCGTGCGGGACAGGAATGTCGCGTGGGTGACCGAAACCGTCATGCCGCCCGGGCCGCTGACAATCACGACCTGCGCATCCAGTTGCTGCGCCAGCGCCTTGACCAGGCTGGTGCCCAGCCCGCCCTTGGTGGGGGGCGTGCTGTCTGCGCCGCGCCCAATGCCGTTGTCGGACACCGAAAGCTTCCAGTCGGTGCCGTTCACTTCATAGTCCACCTTGACCGAGGCATCCTTGCCGGAGTCCGGAAAGGCGTATTTCAGGGCATTGATCACCAGTTCGGTGACGATCAGGCCCAGGCTGACGGCACTGGCGGAAGGCACATAGCCTTCGTCGGCGGTGACGGTGAGCTTGGCGGGGCGGCTTTCGCCGATCATGGATTCGGCCAGTGACTCGCAAAGCTTGGAAAGATAGGGCGCGACATCGATCACGTCGGCCCGCGCCGAAATGTGAAGATGCTGCTGCACGGCCGCCACCGACATGACACGACGATGCGCGTCCTGCAAGTGCTGGCGGGTTTCCTCCGAACTCACCGCGCGCGCCTTGAGCATCAGGATGCTGGCGATGATCTGCAGGCTGTTGACGATGCGATGCTGCATCTCGGCCAGCAGCGTTTCCTTCTGCTGCAGAAGGTCGTCGGTGCGAAGTTGCAGCAGCTCTTTTTCCTGCTCGATGGCGCGCCGCTCGGTAATGTCCTCGAAGCCCAGAAGGATCAGGGAATGGCCGGCATCGGTGTCCAGCACCTTGCGGGCATGCAGCAGGAATTTGCGCGCGCCGATGCGGGGAAATTCCTGTTCGACCAGGAAGCCTTCCACCACCGTCTGGTCCACCAGCGAACGTTCCAGCAGGGTGTGCAGGGCCGGAATGTCCCAGCCGCCCTTGTCCAGGGTGAACAGGGGCTGGCCCGGCGTGTCTTTGGGACCGATCTGGAAGACTTTGTGGAAGGAATTGCTGGCCACCAGGATCGTCAGGGTGTGGTCCAGAACGAGCAGCGGTTCGCGCACCGTCTCGACGACGATCTGCGCAAGCGAGCGGGCGTCTTCGATCTTGTCGAAGAGCATCGTCATGGCCACTTTTTCCTTATGGGATCGACGCTAGGCCCTTGATGGCTCTATGGCAATGAAGCCGGATAGCTGCGCGATCTTTCAATGAAATCAACGACTGCTAGTGCCGCAGCACCGTGTCAGACACGGCCTTGATGATGGTATCGGGCAGGTAGGGTTTGCGGACAAAGCCGAACGCACCGGCCTCGCCGGCCTGCGCGGCCGTGGCATTGGCGGAGACCACGATAGAGCGGATGGCGGGATTGTTGAGCTGCACCCAGGTCACCAGCGCCAGCCCGTCCATCAGGCCGGGCATGCGCACATCCGTCACCATGATGCTGATTTCGGAATGGCGCGACAGGACATCCAGGGCATCGGCGCTGTTCTGCGCTTCCAGCACCCAATAGCCGGCATCCTGCAGGATGGCGACCGCCGACATGCGGATCAGGGGTTCGTCTTCGACGACCAGGATGGTCCGGGGATCTGCAGCGTTACACATGCCAGTGATAAGCCCCCGCGCCGCCGTCGGTTCCATTTTCTCTTGTATTTCAATTATTTACGAAGGGTAAAAGGGTGGGTAACCCGCGCCGGGGTCGCATTAATCCGACGCGGCGGGAACTTTCGCCCCAAGGCGGAGTTTCCTCTGTGTCGAAGCCCTGCTTCGGCACGTCAAGGAGAGCCCGGTGCCCCCGCCCGGGCTTTTCCTTTGCCATCAG
Organism: Alphaproteobacteria bacterium; assembly: GCA_947379335.1. Classification (GTDB taxonomy): domain Bacteria; phylum Pseudomonadota; class Alphaproteobacteria; order Micropepsales; family Micropepsaceae; genus Rhizomicrobium. Next base: position 6,419 of record CANCMM010000061.1, read on the forward strand.
GACAAGCATGCCGCCCAAGACCGACAGAAACCGCCGCATCATGGCTGACTTCGAAGCGGGCCATAGCCTGGAGCAGTTGAGCGCGGATCATGGGCTGACACCCTTGCGGGTTCAGGCCGTCCTGACGGACGAAAAACACAGGCGCCGCATCAGTCCCGATCCCTTTTACCGCAGCCTGCGCCGCGCCTAACGCCCGCGACGCATCGCGCTTTGACTTTGGGCGGGTGCCCCATTTCATTGTCCTAAGGCCACTTGGGCCAAGGGGCGTCATGAAATCTCTTCTCTCCATCGCCATGCTGATGGTTCTGGCCGGTCCGGCCTGGGCCGCGCCCTACGAGGTCGCGGAAAAAGATATCGCCACCTTGCAGGCCGACATGGCGGCGGGCCGGGTCAGCGCCGCAGCGCTGGTGCGGGCCTATATCGCGCGCATCGATGCGCTGGATCGCAGCGGGCCGCAGCTGCATGCGGTGATCGCGGTCAATCCCAATGCCATTGCCGACGCACAGGTGCTGGATGCCGAGCGCAGGGGCGGGCACGTGCGCGGACCGCTGCACGGCATTCCCATATTGGTGAAGGACAATATCGAAACCGCCGATCCCATGCCCACCACGGCCGGGTCGCTGGCGCTGGCAGGCAATGTCACCCACCGCGACGCGCCGCTGGTGGCGCGGCTGCGGGCGGCGGGCGCGGTGATCCTGGGCAAGACCAATTTGAGCGAATGGGCGAATTTCCGCTCTTCCTATTCCATCTGGGGTTGGTCCGGGGTGGGCGGGCTGGTGAAAAATCCCTATGTGCTGGACCGCAATCCATGCGGCTCCTCGTCCGGTAGCGGCGCCGCGGCCGCCGCCAGCCTGGCCGCCGCAGCCATCGGTACCGAAACCAACGGCTCGCTGGTCTGTCCCGGCTCGTTCAACGGCATCGTGTCCTTCAAGCCAACCGTGGGTTTGGTGTCGCGCACCCATGTCGTGCCGATCTCCCACAGCCAGGACACGGCCGGGCCGATGGCGCGCAGCGTCGCCGATGCGGCGCTGGTGCTGAACGCGATATCCGGCAGCGATGCGACGGATGCGGTGACCGCAGGCGCCGATACCCACAAGTCGGACTTCGCGGCCCTGTCCGGCGCATCGCTGCGGGGCAAAAGGCTGGGCGTGATCACCGCCGCGCCTGGCGCATTTGCCGCGCAGACCTCGGCATTGCTGGCCCAGGCGCTGGCCGCGTTGAAGGCGCAAGGCGCCAAAATCGTGGAGATCAACGACTTCACTGTGCCGCCGCAAATCGCCGCCGACGAAAAGTTGGTGCTGCAGGTGGAATTCAAAGCTGATCTCAACGCCTATCTGGCCAGCCTGCCGGCGGGCCGCGTGCGCAGCCTGTCTGACCTGATCGCCTTCAATGCGGCGTCCCCGCGCGAAACCGTCTTGTTCGGCCAGAATATCATGACCGAGTCCCAGGCGCGGGGTGATCTGGGTGACCCCGAATATGTCCGCGCCCGCGATGAACTCAAAAGCCTGACCACCGGCGCATTGGATAACCTGTTCACGCGCCTGCGCCTGGATGCCGTGATCCGTCCCACCAACGGCCCGGCCGTGCTGACCGATGTGGTGCGCAGTGCCGGTTATGGCAGTCCCGATTCCGCCAGCCT
>CANCMM010000062.1:0-7902 GCA_947379335.1 Alphaproteobacteria bacterium
AGGATCACCGCATCGAACACCTGGGCGGGATAATCCACCAGGTCGGTGTCGGCGTCGCCCTGCACCACTGCCAACCCGCGCGCCACGCAGGCATTCACATTGGCCTGGGAAATCTCGATGCCGCGGCCGTCGACATTCTTGGTCTTCAGGTGCTCCAGCAGCGCGCCGTCACCGCAGCCGACATCCAGCACCCGGGCGCCGGAACGGATCATGGCCGCGATGGCGGCAAGGTCGGGGCGCAGTTCGCTCATGACCCACTTACCGATGATAAGTCCTGAGCGGCGTGATTGAGGAAGCCGCGCACGGTGGCGAACATTTCCGGCTCGTCCAGCAAAAAGGCGTCATGGCCCTTGTCGCTCTTGATCTCGACAAAGCTGACCTGGGCGGCGACCGCGTTCAAGGCATGGGCGATACGCTTGTTCTCCACCGGCGGGAACAGCCAGTCGCTGGTGAAGGCGACAATGCAGAAGCGCGCCGAATTCAGGCGGAACACATCGGACAATTGCCCGCCATGCTCCTCAGCCAGGTCGAAATAATCCATCGCCCGGGTGATGTAGAGATACGAGTTGGCGGCAAAGCGGTCCACGAAGCTGGCGCCCTGGTGATGCAGATAGGATTCGATCTGGAAGTCCGGCGTGAACTGGAACGACTTGGCATCGCGGTTCTGCAGGTTGCGGCCGAACTTGCGCTGCAGCGCCATCTCCGAGACATAGGTGATATGCGCGGCCATGCGCGCCACCGCCAGCCCCTTGGAGGGCTGGGTGTCGTGCAACAGATATTCGCCGCCCTGCCAGTCGGGATCGGCCATGATCGCCTGGCGGCCGACTTCATGGAAGGCGATGTTCTGGGCGCTATGGCGCGCGGCGCAGGCGATGGGAACCACCGCGCGCACGCAATCAGGATAGGACGCTGCCCATTGCAGCGCCTGCATGCCGCCCATCGAGCCGCCCACCACCGCCAGCAGCTTGTCGATGCCCAGATGTTCGACCAGGCGTTTTTGCGCCCGCACCATGTCGGGAATGGTGACCACCGGAAAATTCAGGCCCCAGGGATTGCCGTCCGACGGATCGATCTCTGCCGGGCCGGTCGAGCCCATGCAGCCGCCGATGACGTTCGAGCAGATGACAAAAAAGCGGTCGGTGTCGATCGGCTTGCCGGGCCCCACCATGGTGATCCACCAGCCGGGCTTGCCGGTGAGGGGATGATCGGAGGCGACGAACTGATCGCCGGTCAGGGCATGGCAGATCAGAATGGCGTTGCTCTTGTCGGCATTGAGCGTGCCATAGGTCATGTAGGCCACGGTGAAGGGCGCCAGCTCGCGGCCGCAGTCCAGCTGCAACGGTGCCTCGAAGGTGACGGCCATGCCGACATCGGCCGATGGCGTGGTCACAGGGCGCAGAAAACGAGGGGCCTCAGTCACGAAAGAGCCATCCACAATCCTTGGAAAGCGTAGGTAAGGTGCGCACTGACCCCAAGTCAACGAATGGCAGCCCTGCTTTGCTTTTAGGGCGCTCCCGCCCTATCAATACCGCCGTTTTTGAAGAGCCTCCCGCGTTAACCGATGCTGACAGATCCCAAGCCCGGAATCCTGGACATCTCGCCCTATGTCGGCGGGCGTGCCGCCGTGGCCGGCCTGTCCAAGGTCATCAAGCTGTCGTCCAACGAGTCCCCTCTCGGCCCCAGCCCCAAGGTGGCGGCGGCGGTGCAGGAAGCGGCCACCAGCCTGTCGCTCTATCCCGAAGGCTCGGCGTTGCTGCTGCGCCAGGCCATCGCCGAGGTGCATCACATCAATCCGGACCGCATCGTCACCTCCGGCGAAGGTTCGGGCGCGCTGATCACCATGCTGGCCAATGCCTATCTGCAGCCGGGCGACGAGTGCCTGTTCAGCCGCCACGCTTTCCTGCTGTACGAGATCGCAGTGCGCGCCAACAGCGCCGCACCCGTCATGGTGCCGGAGAAGGACACCAATCACGGCTTGAAGCTGGACGTGGACGCGATGTTGGCGGCGGTGACGGCCAGGACGCGGCTGGTCTATGTCGCCAATCCGAACAATCCCACCGGCACCTACCTGAACCGGGACGAAATGGCGCGCCTGCATGCCGGTCTGCCCGATCACGTGCTGCTGGTGATCGACAGCGCCTATGCCGAATATGTCACCGCCAAGGATTACGAGGCGGGGCTGGAGATGGCCTCGCGCCAGCCGAACGTGGTGATGACCCGCACCTTCTCCAAGCTTTATGGCCTGGCGGGTTTGCGCATCGGCTGGATGCTGGCGCCGGAAAAAGTCTGCGACGTGATCAACCGCATTCGCGGGCCGTTCAATACCTCGCTGCTGCAGCAGCTGGCGGGAGCCGCCGCTGTGCGCGACCGCGAGCATTTCTGGAAGGCTGTCGAGCACAATACAAAGTGGCTGCCCTGGATTATTGCCGAGATCCGCAAGACCGGCCTGCGGGTCGATGACAGCGTGGCCAATTTTGCGCTGATCCATTTTGCGGCCGAAGGCGACAAGACCGCCGCCAAGGCCGATGCCTTCCTGAACAAGAACGGTGTTATTCTACGTGGCGTTGGCAGCTATGGCCTGCCCGATTGCCTGCGCATGACGGTGGGCACGGAAGAAGAAAACCGGCTGGCCGTGTCCCTGATTCAGAAATTCATGGCGCAATGACCATGCCGGAAACGCAATTCAACAAGATCGCTATCATCGGCCTGGGTTTGATCGGCTCGTCCATCGCCCATGCCGCGCGCCGCGCCCACCTGGCCAAAGAAATTGCCGGCTATGACGCGTCGGCCGATGTGCTGGAACGGGCGGGCAAGATCGGGTTCTGCGACACACTGCATGCCGATATCGGCGCGGCGGTAAAAGATGCGCAGCTGGTGATCCTGTGCGCGCCGATCGGCGCCTACAAAAGCATCGCGCAAGCCATCGCGCCGCATCTGGCGCAAGGCGCGATCCTGTCGGATGTGGGTTCGGTCAAGGGCGCGGTGATCCGCGATGTCGGGCCCTTTGTGCCGGCCGGCGTGCATTTCATTCCTGCCCATCCCATCGCCGGCACCGAATTTTCCGGCCCCGAGTCAGGCTTCGCCAGCCTGTTCGACGGGCGCTGGGCGATCCTGACGCCGGTGCCCGGCAGCGACGGTTTGGCGGTCGACAAGCTCAAGACATTCTGGAAAGGCCTGGGCAGCCAGGTCGATGTGATGGACAGCGGCCATCATGACCTGGTGCTGGCCATCACCTCTCATCTGCCGCATCTGATTGCCTACAATATCGTCGGCACGGCGCACGATTTGGAAAAGGTCACCGAAGGCGAAGTGATCAAATACTCCGCGTCGGGCTTTCGCGATTTCACCCGCATCGCCGCCAGTGATCCCACCATGTGGCGCGATGTGTTTTTGAACAATCGCGAAGCGGTGCTGGAAGTGCTGGGCCGCTTCAACGACGATCTGAAGCTGCTCCAGGACGCGGTCGCCCAGGGCAATGGCGACCTGCTGTTCGACACCTTCACCCGCACCCGTGCCATCCGCCGCGCCATTGTCGATATCGGCCAGGATACCGCCGCGCCGAACTTCGGCCGCAACAAGACCTAGCGCTCGACCAGATGCGCCCGCGATGGCGCAGGATCGAAGGGGTCAGCGAAATACTGCGTTTCGCCGGCGACCAGCCCGTCTCGGAATTCCATGATGCTCACCGCATAAGACGGCTTGCCGTCATAGCGCAGCACGAATTCCGTGACCCACAGATCGCCGCTGCCCGTAATCCGCTGCACTGTGAATCGCTTCTGATTCGGCTGAACGAAGCGGCTTTCCTGAATGTTATGGCGGCCGCGGATGCGCTCGCCCGATTGGGGATAAAACAGCACGGCATCCTCATGGTAGATGTCATGCTCGGCGGTGAAGTCGTTGGCGTCCGAAGCCGCCCAGTGACGCTCCAGCGCCGCCCGCAGGGTCAGATCATCCATCAGGGCCTCGCTCAATAAAGCGGCGTGAGCAATCGGTCCGGCGCAAGGCCCGGCGCAATCACCCGGGACAGTTTTGCCTGACCGCCTTGGCCGCGCCACGCGTTCGCGGCATCGGGCCATGATTGCTCGCCCTTGAGCAAGCCCGCAAACGCATCGCCATGGCTGAGCCCGGCATAGACCTGCACTTGCTTGATGTCGCCCGCGGCATCGGCTTCCAGCATCAGGTCCAGATCGTGACCAGCGCGCCGCATGTGAAGCTGGAAGCGGCCGATCCTGGTGTCTTTCGCTGCCAGGTTGGCGATGTCCAGGTCTGCGCGCACCAGCGCATGGTCCCGCATCACGCTGCTGGCGCGCAGCGAGCCGGGCAGGAAATCGATCTGGTGTGCCGCGCCGTTGACATCGGTCCAGGACACAAGCTGGCGACCGGCCGCTTCATAGACGGCCTTGGTGCGGTTGTATGTGAGGGTGTGGGCGGCGAACTTTTCGGCGCTCCAGGCGAAGGGGCCATGCGCGCCCGCGCCTTTCACGGTGAAGCCGGTGAAGTCGGCGTCCAGACGGAAGGGAAAGCCGCCCACCTGTGCTGTCTTCCAGTCCAGGGTGATGCCGGGAACCGCCTCATGGCCGTTCAGGGCGGCGAGCTTTTTCTCGAAGGCGTCTGCCGACACCCACCAATAGGCCATCACCGCGCAGGCGATCAGCAGGAAGGTGATAATGGGAGCATAGAGCCAGAACCGGCTGGAGTAATTCATAGACCGCAATCTAGCTGCACTTGGAATAGCCGCAAGACAGGCAGGAATCGCAGCCCTCCAGCTTGACGAAGCTGGCATCGCCGCAACGCGGGCAGAAGCGGGCACGCACCCCTTCCGCGGGGATATTGTGGGCGTCGGGCAGGTCCGACAGGCCGTGCAGGCGCTGGCCCATGAAGCCGATTTCCATCATGTGGCGCTCGATCACCTCGCCGATGGCCGCCAGCAGGGACGGCACATAACGGCCGTTCATCCATTGGCCGCCGCGCGGATCGAAAATCGCCTTCAGTTCGTCCACCACAAAGCTGACATCGCCGCCGCGCCGGAATACTGCCGAAATCATGCGGGTCAGGGCCAGCGCCCAGGCATAGGCTTCCATGTTCTTGGAATTGATGAAGACCTCGAAGGGGCGGCGGCGCCCGTCCTTCTCGATGTCGTTGATGGTGATGTAGAAGGCGTGATCGCTGTCCAGCCATTTGATCTTGTAGGTGCGTCCCAAAAGCGCGTCCGGCCGGTCCAGCGGCTGGGTCATATAAACGATGCCGCCGCTGGAGGCGCGGGGCAGTGGCGGGGGCAGCGGCAGTTCTGGTTCCTGTGCGTTCGCCGCTTCGGCGGGCACGGCGTCCTGCGGACCCTCCACCGACAGCACCGATCCGGTCACGTCATTGGGACGATAGGTGGTGCAGCCCTTGCAGCCCAGGTCATAGGCTTCCAGATAGACATGCGCGAAATCCTCGAAGGAGATCGAGGCCGGCACATTGATGGTCTTGGAAATGGCGCTGTCGACAAAAGGCTGGGCGGCGGCCTGCACCGCCAGGTGATCGGACGGTGACAGGGTCTGGGCGGTGACGAAATAATCCGGCAAGGTCGTATCGGCGCCGAACATCTTCGGGAACAGGCGCAAGGCATAATCGCTGACCTGTTCCTCGCGCTTGCTGCCATCGGGCTGCAACACCTTGCGGGTATAGTTGAACGCAAACACCGGTTCGATCCCGCTGGAGACATTGTCGGCGAACAGCGAGATGGTGCCGGTGGGCGCAATCGAGGTCAGCAGCGCATTGCGGATGCCGTGCGCGGCGATGGAATCATAGATGTCTTGCGGCAGCGCCTGGATATGCGGGCGCGACAGATACGGATTCATGTCGTACAGCGGGAAAGGACCTTTTTCCCTGGCCAATTCCACACTGGCGCGATAGGCGGCATGGCTGACCGCGGCCAGCCAGGTGCGGGTCAGTTCCAGACTTTGCGGCGAACCATAGCGCGTCTTGCACAGGATCAGCGCATTGGCGAGCCCCGTTACCCCAAGCCCGATGCGCCGCTTGGCGCGCGCTTCCTGCGCCTGGGCGTCCAGGGGAAAGCGCGACACGTCGATGGCATTGTCCATCATCCGCACCGCGCTGCCGACCAGCCGGTCCAGCTCGACCATGTCCAGGACGGCTTCATCGGTGAAGGGCTGGCGCACCAGCTTGGCCAGGTTGATGGACCCCAGCAGGCAGGCGCCATAAGGCGGCAAGGGCTGCTCGCCGCAGGGATTTGTCGCGGCGATGGTTTCGCAATAGCCCAGATTGTTTTGGCTATTGATGCGGTCGATGAAGATCACGCCAGGCTCGGCATGGTCGTAAGTCGCGCGCATGATGATGTCCCACAGCGCGCGGGCTTTCACCGTGCGATAGACACGGCCGCCAAATTTCAGGTTCCAGTCGGCGCCATTCTTCACCGCCGCCATGAAGGCGTCACTCACCAGCACCGACAAGTTGAAGTTGGACAGCCGCCCCTGGGTGCGCTTGGCGGTGATGAAATCCTCGATGTCGGGATGGTCGACGCGCAAAGTCGCCATCATGGCGCCGCGGCGTGAGCCCGCGCTCATGATGGTGCGGCACATCGAATCCCATACATCCATGAAGGAGACGGGACCGGAGGCATCCGCGCCCACGCCCTGAACCAGCGCGCCCTTGGGCCGCAGGCTGGAGAAATCGTAACCGATACCGCCGCCTTGCTGCAGGGTCAGCGCCGCTTCGCGCAGGGCGGAAAAGATTCCGTCCATGGAATCTTCGATGGTCCCCATCACAAAGCAGTTGAACAAGGTCACGCTGCGACCGGTGCCCGCGCCGGCCAGGATGCGTCCCGCCGGCAGGAACTTGTGGCCCGCCAGCGCATGGGCGAATTCCTGGGCGCGGGCGACGCGGCTGTCGGGCTGTTCGGCCTGCGCCAGCGCCATGGCCACGCGCGTCCAGCTGTCCGCCACGTCGCGGTCGACGGGGGTGCCGTCCGGCGCCTTCAGCCGGTACTTCATGTCCCAGATCTGGTGGGAAATATCGCTCATTGGAGGGTAACAACCATATCGGGCCGGGGGTTCGCCACCTTGGCTTGCCGGTCTGCCTAATATGGGGTTGGCGTGCGCCCGTTCCAGTGCGCTAAGGCACTGATTTACTGAGATATTTCTGGTATCCCCGGTCGATCTGCAGCCGGTAGAGAAAGCGGATGCGCTGCCACAGGCCTGCCCCGAAACGGGCGGCATGCAGCAGGGGGTAAAGCTCGGTCAGCCGCTGCTTCAGGACGGTGACATCGGCCCCGGCCGGCACATGGTCGTTCAGCAAGATGTAGGGCGAGGCGGACGACAGGAAAACCGGTATGCCGCGCGCCATCGTCCGCGCCACATACGTGACGAAGGCCGGGCGCATCACCGCCGCTTCACTGCCGGTGACCAGCAGATGCACGCCATAGGGCGCGGTCTTCCAGGCGGCGGGAAGCTGGTCAGGCGCCCAGCGCAACGCCATCACGCCGCTCAGGTCAGGGCGCCAGTCATCGCCCATCTCCTCGAACAGACGCCAGCCGCAGAGAAACTCGCGGCACACGTTGGGGCGCTCCGCATAGATGCCGCAACCTGATGCGGTGAGATGCTGGCAAGGCACGCGCGCTTCCTTGCGCAGCTGCGGGATCTTCAGCTCGGTGCAACAGACGGTGCAGGGACCGCATTGGCGTTTGTGCAGTGCTGTCATGGCAGCAGTTTGTTGGTCGCCGTTTCAATACGGCTTTCCAGTTGCGCCATGAATTCGGCGCGCTTCAACCCGGGCGGAATCGGTTCCAGAAATTCCAGCACGATGGTGCCCGGGACTTTGCGAAAGCCGGTCCAGTAAACACCGGAGTTCAACGCCACCGGCACACAGGCCACATCCAGCATGGCGTAAAGCCCCGCCACA
>CANCMM010000063.1:0-7901 GCA_947379335.1 Alphaproteobacteria bacterium
GAAACGGTGAAAGCATTCGAAAGCTTCAAGGGCGCGCCGTCCATCCTGGAAGGCTTTGTCGATTTTTCCTATGAAGTGTCGGTGGTGGCGGCGCGCGGCGCCGACGGCGCCTTTGCCGCCTATGACCCGCCGCACAACGAACACGAACATCACATCCTGCGCCGCTCCACCGTGCCGTCACAGCTGACGTCGGCACAGGTTGAAGACGCCAAGGCCATCGCCCGGAAGATCGCCGACGCGCTGGACTATGTCGGCGTGCTGGCGGTGGAATTGTTCGTGGGTAAGGATGGCACGCTGCTGGTCAACGAGATTGCGCCGCGCGTCCATAACAGCGGCCACTGGACCATCGAGGCCTGCCAGTGCTCGCAGTTCGAACAGCATATCCGCGCCGTGGCCGGCTGGCCGCTGGGCGATCCGGCGCGCCATGTCGATGCGGTGATGGAGAATATTATCGGCGCCGAGGCCGATGCCTGGGAAGCGCTTGCCAAGGGCGGGGCGCTGCATCTTTATGGCAAGAAAGAATCCCGCCCGGGCCGCAAGATGGGCCACGTCACCCGCCTGAAAGGAAAACAGCCATGAAATCTATGCTGATCGCCTTTGTCCTGTTGACCGCCGCGCCGGCTTTCGCGCAAGCCCCTCCAGAACCGGCGCCTGCCGCACCTGCCGCCAAATTTTCGGTGCAAACCAGCAAGATGGGCGAACTGGCGACAAACCCCGCCACCAAGGTGATTTTCCTCAAATACTTCCCCGAGGTGATCAATCACCCGCAATTCAATGAGGGGTTGGACTTGACCCTGCCGGATGTTGTGCAGTATTTGCCCGATGTCGTGACGCCGGAAAAGCTGGCCGCGATGGACGCCGAATTGAAAGCCCTGCCGTGAACACTTTGAAGACCAAGCGCACTACCACCAAGCCCAACGGGGCTGGGATCGCGCGCGCTTAAACAAAGGCCACGCCGAAGACCCAAGCCCCGCTCCAAACCGGACGGGGCTTTTTTGTTGCCTGAAGGAAGAGAAGATGAAGAACAAGAATGTTGCCATCATAGGCGCCACCGGCGCGGTGGGCCGTGAATTTGTCGGCTGCATCGAAAGCCGCGGCGTGCCGCTGGCCTCGCTCAAGCTGCTGGCCTCGGTGCGCTCGGCCGGCCAGAAGCAGAATTTTCGCGGCCAGGAACTGACCATCGAGGAGTTGACCGAAGATGCGTTCAAGGGCGTGGACATTGCCCTGTTCTCGGCCGGTGGCAGCATTTCCAAAAAGTTCGCGCCTGCCGCCGTGAGGGCCGGGGCCGTGGTGGTGGACAATTCCAGCGCCTTCCGCATGGACAAGGACGTGCCGCTGGTCGTGCCGGAGATCAATGCCCGCCGCATCGCGGACCACAAGGGCATCATCGCCAATCCCAATTGCTCGGCCATCACCGCGCTGGTGCCGCTCTGGCCCATCCACCAGAAGAACCGCATCACGCGCGTCATCATCTCCACCTACCAGGCGGCGTCGGGCGCCGGTGCGGCGGCGATGCAGGAACTGGAAGACGGCACCCGCGCGTTCCTGGACGGCAAGCCCTTCACGCCGAAGGTGATGCCGCACCCGTATGCCTTCAACGTCTTCAGCCACAACACCGCCATCGATCCGGATACCGGCTACAACGACGAAGAGACCAAGGTCATCAATGAGACCCGGAAGATCTTCGAGGACGAGCAGATCCGCGTCGGCGTCACCTGCATCCGCGTGCCGGTGCTGCGCGCCCACAGCGAGTCCATCACCTTCGAATGCGAGAAGCCCATCACCGAGGACGATGTGCGCGCCATCCTGTCCACGGCGCCGGGCGTGAAGATCGTGGATGACCGGGTGAAGAATTACTTCCCCATGCCGCTCGATGCGTCCGGCCAGGGCGATATCCTTGTGGGCCGTATCCGCAAGGATGTCAGCGATCCCAGTGGACATTCCATCGCCATGTTCGTGGCCGGCGATCAGTTGCTCAAGGGTGCAGCCCTGAACGCTGTGCAGATCGCGGAGCTACTTTAATCACTCACCATGGCCGGCCTCCGAGCCGGCCATCCAGTGCCGCAAACACGGTGTGTGTAACCCTGGATGGGCGGGTCAAGCCCGCCCATGGGGGTCAGGTTTTCGGTTTTGTGAAGTTTGCGAAGACCGGGAAGTTCGATAACGCTTCCTTGGCCTTCGCCTTGAACTTCTCGAACTGCATCACATTTTCGATGCGGGCGGCGAGGAATTCGTCGGTGGCTTTCTCGTCTTCGCCGGTGTCGTTGAACCAGCGCATGGCGGTGGAACCATAGACCCCGGCCAGGATGCCGCGCTTGGTGTAGAAGTTGAAATCGGTGGAGGTGTCGCCGGCCGCGCGCCACATCGCATCCACGGTGCGATAGACCAGCTTGGCCCCCAGCGCCGCATGCATCGGCAGTGACAGCAGGGCGGCGGCACGGCGTGCGGCTTCCTTGTGGGGCGCCAGCACCGACAGCCGCGCCTTCACCGCGGCGGCGATGCGTGCGCGAATCTTCATGGCTTTCAAATCGGTCGCCGCCAATTTGGCTTCCATCTGGGCGTCCGCCCAGGTCGAATAAAACTCGACCAGGCTGATGGGGCCGTTCTCGAACAATCGCGCCGCGTCTTTGACACCGGCTTCCATCGCGGCCTTCTGCAACACGCTGTCGGTAAAGCCGTCGAACGCGGCATGGGGCAGGGCGGCGGCCAGCACCGCTTCGCGCGCGGACTGATCGTCCATGGGTTCGATCTTCGGCGCATCGGCCTTGGGGGCGGGCTTTTTGCGGGCCGGCTTCTTGGCGTCTTCGCTCATGGCCTCAGCCTGCCTTCTGAAAGTGACGAATTTCCGATTCAAAGATCAGCCGCGACAGGTCGTCCATCCGCGAGGTGTAAAGCCGCCCGTCCAGGTGATCGCATTCATGCTGCACCACCCGGGCATGAAAGCCCCGCGCCACCCGCTCGATCAATTCGCCGTCCAGCCCAAAGCCGCGATAGCGGATATGGGCCGGCCGCTCGACCCAGCCGCGCAGGCCCGGAACCGACAGGCAGCCCTCCCAGCCGCCTTCCGGGGTGGGGTCCAGAATGGCGATTTCCGGGTTGATCAGCACGGTCAGGGGGGCGGTGTGGTCATAGCGCTCGTCCTCGTCCAAACCGGGGTCGGACCGCTCGCCGGGGGCCTGGAACACCACCACCCGCAGGGGGACATGGACCTGGGGCGCGGCCAGGCCGGCGCCATTGGCGTCCATCATGGTTTCCACCATGTCATTGACCAGGCGGCGAATTTCCGGACTTTTGGGGTCAAAAACGGGTTTGGCCGGTTCGGCCAGGACGGGATGGCCCATGCGGGCGATTTTCAGGATAGCCATGAGGAGAAATATGGGGGAAGTGAGCTTTGGATCAAAGGCCGGTCCGGGGCGCTGCGCGCCCGTTTCGGGGGCTTGGCCGCCCGCGAAACCCACGGGTAGACAGGCAAAATGCCGTCTGCTATCACCCGCGCCTCTTAAATTCCCGACCCGGAGCCACCTTTGCAGATCATCGTCCGCGACAACAACATCGACCAGGCGCTCAAGGCGCTGAAGAAGAAGATGCAGCGCGAAGGCATCTTCCGGGAGATGAAGCTGCGCGGCGCCTATGAAAAGCCCAGCGAAAAGCGCGCCCGCGAGCGCGCCGAAGCCGTGCGCCGCTACCGCAAGCTGCAGCGCAAGCGCATGCAGCGCGAAGGCCTGCTGCCCCGCTAATCGGGTTTCTTGGAATTCGAAGAGGCCGCCCCTGATCGGGCGGCCTTTTTCTTTTGGTACTTTTGATTGGCGACATAGGCCGCCGCCGCGCCGACCGCCGCCGCACCCAGCATCAGCAGCACCCCGCCCGCCCCGATGGTCAGGGTCTTTTCGGCCAGGTCGGTCGCCACGATGGCGACTTCGTCCACCGCCTGCTCGGCCTGGGCGCGTTTTTTGCGCCAGAACTTCATGTGCAGCCGTCGCAGACCGCCACCTCGACCGTGACATGGGACAGGTCGGGATACTGGCGGCGCAGGGTGGCCTTGACGGTTTCGGCGCTGATCGCATCGGGCGAGATCAGAGACACGATCAACCCGCGATGGCCCGGGCCCAGCCGCCACAGATGCAGGTCCGGAATGCGCGCCTTGAGCTCGCTTTCCAGGAAGGCGCGGATTTCATCGGATTGCTTGGGATCGGCATCGGCATCCAGCAGCACCATGGCGCTGTCGCGGATCAGGCCATAGGACCAGGAGGCGATGACAAAAGCGCCCACCAACCCGCTGATGGGGTCCAGGATGCCCAGCCCGAAATAATAACCGGCGCCCAGCGCGATGATCGCCAGCACTGAAGTGGCGGCATCGGCCAGCACATGCACATAGGCGGCGCGCATATTGTTGTCATGACCGTGGGAATGGCCTGCTGCATGGTCATGGCCGTGATGGGAATGATTGTCTTTCAGGATCAGGGCGCTGATCAGATTCACGCCAAGCCCGATGCAGGCGATCAACAGCGCGTCGCCATACTGCACATCCACGGGCGCGACGATGCGCTGGACTGATTCCACCGCCACCGCCAGCGCCGTAACGCCCAGCAGGATGGCGCTGGAAAAGGCGGCCAGGTCGCCGAACTTGCCCGATCCGAAGGTGAAGCGTCCGCTGCCCGAATGACGCCGCGCCAGCCAATAGGCGCCGGCCGCAAGACCCAGTGCACCCACATGGGTCGCCATGTGTGCGCCGTCCGCCAGCAACGCCATGGAATGATAGGCAAGGCCGCAGACGATCTCGACCACCATGAAGATGGCGGTGACGATGGCGGCCCATTTGGCGCGGGTTTCGGCGCGGGAATGGCCGCTGCCCAGGAAAACGTGATCGCGCGTCCAGATGCCGTGATCGTGCTGAGCTTCGGGGGCATGATCGTGGCCATGGTCATGACCATGGTCGTGACCGTGCGAGTGTCCATGCAAGGTGTGGTCGTGCGCCATGACCAGCAGTTTAGCGCTTTGGTGGGTTAAAATCCCTAGGCGATTGCGCCCAAAAGCGCCGGCATCAGTCCGGCGGCAAACAACGCGCTGAACAGCCAAAGGCGGGGATTTCTGACGGGGCGTCCATAAATCATCATGGGCCGCAGATAGGTATCCCCGCAGCGGTTGCAACCGGGCCAGAATGTCGCGGTTTTCGCTGCCTACAAGGGCGGGCGGCAACTGAAGTTGGCGGCCTCCAACATGTTACCGTGGCCGCTATAGCGCGCCTCCAGCGGATAGCGGCAGATCGGCCGTGTGACGGTGACTTTTTTGTCATCACTCACATGCGCTGCGATGAAGGCCGATGGGGCTTCCTTGGCCGTCACCCAGCGCTCCAGCGCGCGCACCATGTCGTGGTTGGCATCGTTCTGCAGCGGTGTCCCCGTCGCGCCGCCGATATGGGAAAAGCCTTCGCCGCCGCCACAATGGCCCATGCCCGTCAGCGGAAAGAAGCGGAAGAAGTCATCGGTCCTGGTCTGGCCATAGCGCGCCGCCACTTGGCTGTAGAACTCCACATCCATCATCGGGGTGATGGTGGAATCCGCCCAGCCCTGGAAAAAGATGAACTTGCCGCCGCGGGCGCGATACGCGTCCAGGTTTGGCGTCTGGTCGTAAACTTCGCCCAGGGTTTTGCCTGCGACCTTTGTCGCCAGCGCGCGCTCGGTATCCTTGTCGAAGTCGAAATTCACGTTCTTGAAGTCGGAGTCCTGGAACACGGCCTGGCGCCAGAAATCCCAGCTCGATCCGCCTGGCGTCGCGCCGCCGCTCTGGTTGTACCAGCCCAGCTCACTGCCGCGCACCTGTCCCGGCATCAACGATGTGCCATCGGATTTTTTCGCCCCCGCATAGATGTGGCGCGCCGCCTCCACCTGCACCGGCGTCAGGCATTCGGCTTTTTGCGTCTCGCTGCACTGGAATTGCACCGGATCCACCGTGCAGCGGCGTGGATCGGCGATCAGGCCGTCTTCCAGGCCGTCGAGCTTGTCGCAGGCCTTGATCATGGCCTTGTGCAGGATGACGACGCTTTCGCGGGTGAGGGCGGATGGGTCCTTCATCGCCGGCATGCTGTTCCAGGTATGACCCAGCATCAGCGAGGTCCATTTGTATGGCGCCGCCCCGCCGACCATGCCGTCATAATCGGCCGGAAAGCGCGTGGCTTCCATGATGGCGTGATGGCTGCCGGCCGAGCAGGAGATGAAATAATTCTTCGCGGCGGGCTTGCCGTAATAGGTGGTGATGGTCTTCTTGGCGGCGATGGTCGAGACGTGCAGTGCCCGCCACGCCCAATCCACCATTTTTTCGGGATGCTTGTAGGCCCAGCTCAGTCCATAGCCGCCGGCCGCGCCGTCGACATGGCCATTGTCGGTGGACATGGTGGCATAGCCGGTCATCAACGCATCGCGCATCGGGCCCGGCGAGATGGCGCCGGCGCTGCCGCCCGAACCTTCGCCGCGGAAATTGCCGTTCCACTTGCTAACCGGAGGCAGCCAGACTTCAAAGCCGATATGGGAATCTTGCGTCGGCGTCGCCACCCCGATCGCGCGGCAGAAAGGCACAGTCACCTTCGTCGTACCCACTGTGCCGCCATCGCCAAGAAATTCGGCGCTTTCGATTTTGGTGTTGGGCGCGATGCTGCGGCCCGCCAGCGCGGTGCAGCTGGCCGCGTCGCCATGCGGCCTGGCGTGAACATTGATCGCCAGCGCCGGAAGCAGCGCCGCCACGGACACGAAGGTCGCAAGATGCCGCATGGGTGTTTCCCCTTGTTATTTTGGGGAACAGTCTATCGGGGAGGGGAGAGCGTCAAGCCGCGCCAATAGCGTGGCTTTCACCTGATGAAGGTCAGGTGGGTGGGGGGCTGTGCATATAGCTCTGCACCAGCGAGCCGGCGACCAGGCGCCAGCCATCCACCAGCACAAAGAAGATCAGCTTGAAAGGCAGGGAGATGATCACCGGTGGCAGCATCATCATGCCCATGCTCATCAGGATCGAGGCCACCGCCATGTCGATGATCAGGAACGGTACGAAGATCAAAAAGCCGATTTCGAAGGCGCGTTTCAACTCGCTCAGCATGAAGGCCGGGGCCAGGGTGGTGACCGCGACCTGGGCGGGATCGTTGGTCGGCTTCTGCTTGGCCATGTCGGAAAACAGCTTCATGTCTGCGGCGCGCACATGCGCCAGCATGAACTTCTTCATCGGCACCAGGGCCTGGGTAAAGCCCTGCTCGGTGGTGACGGTGTTGTTCATCATGGGCTGGATGCCCTGGTGATAGGCATCCGTCAGGGTCGGGGTCATCACGAACAAGGTCAGGAACATGGCCAGCGACACGATCACGCTGTTGGGCGGGGCCTGTTGCAGGCCCAGCGCCGTGCGCAACAGCGACAGCACCACCACGATGCGCACAAAACTTGTCATCATGATGATGATGCTGGGCGCGATGGACAGCACCGTGATCAGCGCTACGATCTGCAGCATGCGGTCGGTGAAGAGGCCGCTGCCGTTCAAATCAATCGAAAGCCCGCCATTGGTGGCCGCCGCCGCGGCGGGCGCATTGGCAACCGCCATCTTCAGCGGCGCGGCCAGGGCAGCATGCGGCGTGGCGAGCGCCAGCAGCAGCAGGAAAGGAAGAAGACGCTTCAGCCAGGTCATGTGCCAAGTCATGTAGAAGTCTTCACGGCAATGCCGTTTTCGATCACGGTCGCGCCCTCGGGGCTGGACAGCACCAGATGTTCGACATTGTCGCGGCGCACGATGAACAGGCGCTGGCGCGGGCCCACCATAAGAGTCTCGACAATGGCCAGGCGTTTGTCGGCGGCGGACTTGGTGACGCCGGGCACGCCGAAGCGCCGTGCCAGAAGGCCGGCGCCGCCGACCATGGCCAGCACCAG
>CANCMM010000064.1:0-7896 GCA_947379335.1 Alphaproteobacteria bacterium
GTCGGGCTCACCTCCCGCGTCCAGTCGGCCATCGCCATGAACAATGTCTGCGAACCCTATGTCCGCCGCCGGGCCATCCGGCACATGGAAAAGGGCCGGGTGGTGATCTTCGGGGCCGGGACCGGCAACCCCTTCTTCACCACGGACACCGCGGCGGCCCTGCGGGCGGCCGAAATGTCCTGCGACGCCATGCTCAAGGCCACCCAGGTGGACGGGGTCTATAGCGCCGACCCCAAGAAGTTCCCGGACGCCAAACGATACGATTCTCTGAGCTATCACGAGGTGTTAGCCCAGAATCTTCAGGTTATGGATGCGGCGGCGATCTCGCTGTCGCGCGAAAACCGCATCCCGATCCTGGTGTTTGCCCTGTCCGAGCCCGGCGCCCTGGCCAAGGTGCTGCGCGGCGAGGGCCGGGCAACCATTATCGAAGAAAAATGAAGCGGGGCCGGGGTCTTAGGGTAATCTGGCCCAATAG
Organism: Alphaproteobacteria bacterium; assembly: GCA_947379335.1. GTDB lineage: Bacteria > Pseudomonadota > Alphaproteobacteria > Micropepsales > Micropepsaceae > Rhizomicrobium. Next base: position 476 of record CANCMM010000064.1, read on the forward strand.
CGTTTTTGGGGGGACGGAGCGACGACATGGCTGATGCCTACAACAAGGACGAACTCGACCGCCGCATGAACGGCGCCATCGGCACCCTCAAGACCGAATTGTCGGGCCTGCGCACCGGCCGTGCCAGCGCCGCCCTGCTGGATCCGGTCAAGGTCGAGGCCTACGGCAATTCGGTGCCGATCAGCCAGGTCGGCTCCATCGGCACGCCCGAAGCCCGCATGATCACGGTGCAGGTGTGGGACAAGAGCCTGGCCAAGGCGGTGGACAAGGCGATCCGCGATGCCGGCCTGGGCCTGAACCCGCAGATGGACGGCCAGCTGCTGCGCATCCCGCTGCCCGAGCTGAACCAGGAACGCCGCAAGGAGCTTTCCAAGCTGGCCGCGAAATATGCCGAGGCCGCCCGCATCGCCGTGCGCAACGTGCGCCGCGACGGCAACGACCTGCTCAAGAAGCTGGAGAAGGACGGCAAGATCAGCCAGGACGATCAGCATACCAAGGCGGATGAGCTGCAGAAGCTGACCGACGACCACATAAAAACCATCGATGCCGCGCTCCATAACAAGGAGCAGGAAATCATGCAGGTCTGACCAGAGTGCCGGAGAAAACGCCCTCGCACCTTCCCAAGCATGTCGCCATCATCATGGACGGCAATGGACGCTGGGCGAAGAAGCGCTACCTGCCGCGCGAGGCCGGGCATTTTGCCGGGATGAGCGCGGTGCGCGAGACAGTGCGCGCCGGCTGCGACATCGGGCTGGAGAACCTGACCCTGTTCGCGTTCTCCTCCGAGAACTGGAAGCGCCCCAAGACCGAGGTTGGCGCGCTGATGGGGCTGTTCCGCGCCTATTTCCGCAGCGACATGGATGAGCTGGTCGAGCGTAACGTCCGCATGCGGATCATTGGCCATCGCGGCCGCGTCGCCTCCGACATCCAGCAGATGATCCAGGACTCGGAAAGCCGTACCGCCAAGAACACCGGCATGAACCTGACCTTCGCCTTCGACTATGGCGGCAAGGAAGAAATCGTCGCCGCCGTGCAGGAACTGGCGCGCGCCGCCAAGGACGGGCGGCTGGATCCTGAAACCATCACCCCCGAACTGTTCGCCTCGCGCCTGTTCACCAGCGCGCTGCCGGAACCGGATCTGGTCATACGCACCAGCGGCGAGCACCGGCTGTCTAACTTCCTGCTCTGGCAGTCGGCCTATGCCGAACTTCTGTTCCTGGACACGCTGTGGCCGGATTTCGACCGCGCCGCGCTGACCGCCGCTCTGGAGCAGTTCGCCGCCCGCGAACGCCGCTTTGGCGCGCTGGATTCGGAAGCCGTGGCGTGAGCATGACGCAGTCCCATCCCGGCAACATCCTGCGCAGCGGAAGCGAGACCTTTCTGCGCGTGCTGTTCGGTGTTTTTTTGGCGTTTATCGCCATCGCATTGGCGACGCTGCCCAACCCTGTTCCGTTTGCTGCCGTCACCGTGGTGATGGCGCTGTTTGCGGCGCGTGAATGGCATCGTTTGGTGCGCAGTCCCACCCAGCGCGAGATTGCCGACCAGCAGCCGATCCATGTCCAGACCATCATCACCGTCGCATCCATCGCCTGCGCCGTCACCGCCCTGGTGCTGCGCGTGGTGCCGGCGGCCTTCGCCTTCCTGGTCATCGGCACGGTGGCCGCCTTCGTGATGGCGCAGCAGCGCAAGGACAATCCGCTCTGGCATGCGGGCGGCGTGCTGTATATCGGCTTGCCGTCTGTCGCGCTGGTAGCGCTCAAAGCGCTCCCGGCTCAGGGGACCTGGTACATACTGGGCCTGTTCCTGATCGTGTGGGCTACCGATACCGGCGCGCTGGTGTTCGGCAAGCTGATCGGCGGCAAGAAAATCGCGCCGCGCATTTCGCCCGGCAAGACCTGGGCCGGCACCATCGGCGGCAGCATTACCGCAGCTACGGTGTTTGCAGCCTATATCGCGTTTTTCTCTTTCAATGTTTTGATAGCCATAGTTTTCGCAATCGGCCTCAGCGTCGTCGCGCACCTGGGCGATCTGTTTGAATCCAGCATCAAGCGCCGCTTCGGCACCAAGGATTCGGGCGGGCTGATCCCCGGTCATGGTGGCGTGCTGGACCGGATGGATTCCATGTTCGCCTGCAGCTGCGTCCTGGCGGTGCTGGTATTCGCAGCGCATCTCAATCCGTTGTTCGGGGGCCACGCGTGAAGGCAATCGCGGCCACCAAGATTTTCGACGAATTGCCGCCTCTGGACGAAGTCCTGGGCCGCAAGGTGACGGTGCTGGGCTCCACCGGCTCCATCGGCGTCAACACGCTGGATGTGATCGCCCATGTGCGCAAGCTCCATGGTGCGGACGCGATGCCAATCACAGCGCTGACGGCGGGCAACAATGTGAAGCTGCTGATCGAACAGGCGAAGGCGATGAAGCCCAGGCTGGCGGTGATCGGCGGCGAGAAATGCCTGGCCGAACTGAAGGCGGGTCTTGCCGGCACCGGCGTGGAAGTCGCGGCGGGCCGTGCGGCGGTGATCGAGGCCGCCGGCCGTCCCTCCGACTTCGTCATGGTGGCGATCATGGGCGCGGCGGCGATCGAGCCGGCGCTGGCCGCCATCCGCCGCGGCGTGGTGGTGGCGCTGGCCAACAAGGAATGCGTGGTGGCGGCCGGCGCGGTGTTCCGCGACGCCATGGAAAAATCCGGCGCCTCCGTGCTGCCGGTGGACAGCGAACACAACGCCATCTTCCAGGTGCTGGGTTCAGGCGATGCCTCCGAGGCCGATCTGGTCACGATTACCGCCTCGGGCGGGCCGTTCCGCGAATGGAGCCTGGAGCGCATGCGCGCCGCCACGGTGGAAGAGGCGGTCGCCCATCCCAACTGGGCAATGGGCCGCAAAATTTCCCTCGACAGCGCCACCTTGATGAACAAGGGACTGGAACTGATCGAGGCGCATTTCCTCTTCGCCCTGCCGCCGGAAAAGCTGGCGGTGGTGGTGCATCCCCAGTCCATCGTGCACTGCCTTGTGTCCTATGAGGACGGCACCACCATGGCGCATCTGTCGGCGCCGGACATGCGCACGCCCATCGCCCATGCCCTGGGCTGGCCGCGTCGTATCCCGTCGCCCTCGCGCCGGCTGGACCTGGCCGCGCTGGGCACCCTGGTATTCCATCCGCCCGCGCACGACCGTTTCCCCGCGCTGAACCTGGCCATCGATTCCATGCGCTCCGGCGGCATGGCGCCGACCGTGCTGAATGCCGCCAACGAGATCGCGGTGCAGGCGTTTCTGGACCGCCGCATTGGCTTCCTCGACATTCCGCGCGTGGTCGCCGCGGCGATGGACCGCGACATGGGCAGCAACGGGCTGGCGGGCGATCTGGAAAGCGTGCTGGGCACCGATGCGCGTGCGCGCGTGGTGGCCGAAGAAATTTGTCAGAGAGTAGGGACGTGATGCTGGATATGATGCTTGGTCTTTTCCATTGGATATCAACGCCCAGCGGCGCCCTGGCCTTCCTGTTCTACATCACGGTCGTGGTCTTCGTGCATGAGATGGGCCACTTCCTGGTGGCGCGCATGTTCAAAGCCAGGGTCGATGTCTTTTCCGTGGGCTTTGGGCCCGAATTGTTCGGCTACACCGACCGCAACAATACGCGTTGGAAGCTCAGCGCCCTGCCCATCGGCGGCTATGTGAAGTTCGCCGGTGATGCCGATGCGGCATCCACGCCGGATCGCAATACGGCCGGCCTCAGCGCGGCGGACAAAGAGGGCATGCTGGCGTTCAAGCCGGTGGGCCAGCGCGCCGCCGTGGCCGCAGCCGGTCCCATTGCCAATTTCATCCTGGCTATCGTGCTGCTCACGGGATTGTTCCTGTATAGCGGCCACACCTCCGTCGGACCCCTGATCGGCCAGATCGCCAAGGGCAGCGCCGCGGAAGCTGCGGGCATCCGCACCGGCGACCGGGTGACGAAGATCGGCGATGTCCAGATCACCGATTTCCAGCAGTTGCCCGAGATCATTTCCACCGGCGGGGGTCAGGCCTTGCAGATGGGCTTACTGCGCGGTGGCAAGCCGCTGCAGCTGTGGGTCACCCCGCGCATGACCAAGTCCGCCGACGGCCTTGGCGGAACCGAGGAACGCTTTGTCATCGGTGTGCTGCCTTCGCCCAAGGCCGAACTGGTCCATCACACCTACAATCCGGTCACGGCGTTCGGGGCGGCTTGCGGGCTGACCGTGGACATCGTCCGCGGGACCCTGGTCGGCATCGGCCAGATCGTCACCGGCAAGGCCAGCGTCCAGCAGCTGCACGGCCCGGTGGGGATCGCCGATATCACCCGGAAAGTGGCGGAATTCGGCTTCCTGCCCCTCTTGCGGCTGGTGGCTTTCCTTTCTGTAAGCATCGGACTGGTCAATCTTTTTCCGATTCCGCTCCTCGACGGGGGGCATCTTCTATACTATGGATGCGAAGCTGTTTTGGGGCGCCCGCTCGGTGAGCGGGCCCAGGACGTCGGGTTTCGGCTTGGGCTGGTTTTGGTGTTGGGACTGATGCTCCTGACGACCTGGAATGACCTGGTCCGGCTGAATCTTTTCTGAAAACCGGGCCGCGCCTGCCGCGCCCCATAGACGAGTTGGCCGAAACTTAGGATGCGGATTTTGCGCCTTAGAAGCAGGTTGTTGCGCGCGACCTCGGCCGGACTCTGTTTGGCGCTGGCGTCCGGTCCCTCGGTGGGCCAGATCCGCCCCGGCGCGGCCGAACGCGCCCAGGAATTGAATGCCGCGCCGCCGCCCAGCAAGGCCGCCGCCGCCCCGCCCGGCGTTCCCGGCGCCGCTGAAGCGCCGCGCTTCATCCAGCATATCGTGGTGCGCGGCACCCAGCGCGTGGAGCCCGGCACCGTTCTGACCTATGTCGGCGTGCGTGAAGGCGACATCTACACCCCCGCCGAAACGGACCAGGCGCTGAAAGCGCTGACCACCACCGGGCTGTTCTCGGATGTGAAAACCAATTTTGACGGCGCCACCGGCACCTTGACCATCCGCGTCACCGAGAACCCGATCGTCAATCAGGTGGTGTTCGAGGGCAATTCCAAGGTCTCCGACAAGGACCTGACCAAGGAAGTCCAGATCAAGCCCCGCGCCGTCTTCACCCGGGCCAAAATCCAGGCGGACGTCCAGCGCATCATCGAACTGTACCGCCGCAACGGCAAGTTCGCCGCCCGCGTCGATCCCCAGATCATCCAGCGTCCCCAGAACCGCGTCGACCTGATTTTCTCCATCACCGACGGCCCCACCACCGGCGTCAGCAAGATCAATTTCACCGGCAACAAGATCTATCCCAGCGACACGTTGAAGGGCCAGATCGCCACCGAGGAAAGCCGCTGGTGGAAATTCCTCGCCAGCAACGACAATTACGATCCGGACCGCCTGCAGTTCGACCGCGAGTCCCTGCGCCGCTACTACATCAATCGCGGCTATGCCGACTTCAAGGTGCTGAGCGCGGTGGCGAACCTGACGCCGGACCGCAAGAGCTTCTACATCAACTTCACGGTGGACGAGGGCGTCCGCTACCGCTTTGGCAAGATTTTCGTCGAATCCAAGATCCGCGAACTGCCGGCCGCCCAGCTGCGCCCGCTGATCGACGCCCAGACCGGCGACATCTATTCCCAGGAGGAAGTGCAGAAGGCGATCGACGCACTGACCAATTCGGCCGGCACCAAGGGCTATGCCTTCGCCCAGGTCCATCCGCGCCTGAAGCGCGATGCCAAGACGCGCACCATTGATCTGGGTTTCGAGATCGAGCAGGGCCCGCGCGTCTATATCGAGAAGATCAATATCGCGGGCAACACCCGCACCCTGGACAAGGTCATCCGCCGCCAGTTCCGCCTGCAGGAAGGCGACGCCTTCAACCGCGTGCTGATCGACCGTTCGCGCACCCGCATCCGGGGCCTGGGATTCTTCAAGGACGTGGACGTCAAGAATGTGCCGGGCAGCCAGCCCGACCGCACCAACCTGACGGTGAATGTCATCGAACAGTCCACCGCCTCGCTGTCGGTGGGCCTGGGTTATTCCACGACCACCTCGCTGCTGGGCGAAATCAGCTATACCGACTCCAACTGGTTCGGCCGCGCCCAGAGCCTGCGCGTCAGCTTGCAGGCCTCCTACATCACCAAGCAGGCGCTGTTCAGTTTCACCGAGCCTTACTTTCTGGACCGCGAACTGGCCGCGGGCTTCGACATCTATCAAACCCAGACCAATTTCGACCAGGCGACCTATCAGAGCGACACCAGCGCGGCGGTGCTGCGGCTTGGCTTCCCGATTTCCGAATATAGTTCGGTGGCGGTGAACTATACCTACCAGATCCAGGAAGTGCGCCCCTATGCCGGCGCGCCGCTGGACGTTCAGCTGGCGGCCGGTTCGCTGAACGGCTCGTCCTTCGGTTTCACCTATGCCTATAACGACCTGGACGATCTGCGGAAGCCCACCACCGGCTCGGCCTTCTCCCTCACCCAAAGCTTCTCGGGCTTCGGCGGCAACTTGAAATACATCCAGACCGGCGCCACCGCCGCCACCTATGCGCCCCTGTTCGATGGCGCGATAGTTTCCAGCCTGACCGGGCGCTTCGGCTACATCACCGGCTATGACGGCTCGCTGGTGCCGTTCAACGACCGCTTCTTCGACGGCGGCGACACCTTCCGCGGCTTCGCCCTGGCCGGTATCGGTCCGCGCGACATCGTCGCCCCCAGCAACACTGGCGCGCTGGGCGGCACGGTTCGCGCCATCGGCAGCGCCGAGTTGAAATTCCCCGGCCTGCTGCCGGAAAGCTATGGCATCGGCCTGTCGCTGTTCACCGATTTCGGCACCATGGGCCGGCTGGACAATTTCAGCGGCGGCCGCGTCTGTACCGGCACGCAATATTCGGGCATCGGCACCTGCGTGAAGGACAATCTGGCCTTCCGCGGCTCGGCCGGCATCAGCGTCACCTGGAAATCGCCGTTCGGCCCGGTCCAGATCGACCTTGGCCTGCCTTACATGAAAACAAGCTATGATAGAGCCCAGATCATCCACTTCAGCACTGCCACAGGATACTAAAATGACCCGATCTCTCCGCACCCTCGCATTGGCAGGTTTCGCGGCCTGCGCCTTCATCACCCCCGTCCTGGCCGATCCGCCCCCGCCCAAGATCGTGGTGATCAACCGCTCCGACATTCTGCGTTTCTCCAAGGTGGGCCAGGACATCCAAAAGCAGATGCAGGCCGCCGCCACCCAGGCCAAGGCCGACCTGTCCGGCCAGGCCAAGTCGGTCCAGGCCGAGGAGCGCACCTTGCAGCAGCAGGTCGCGATCCTGGCGCCTGACGTAAAGGCCAAGAAGCTGGCTGCCTTCCAGGCCAGGGCGCAGTCGTTGCAAGGCGCCGCACAGCGCAAGGACGAGCAGCTCAAGACCGCG
>CANCMM010000065.1:0-7893 GCA_947379335.1 Alphaproteobacteria bacterium
AGCCCGGTCAAGCGCGGCAACTGGGTGGTGCAGAAGGTGCTGGGCATCCGCGTGCCGCCGCCGCCGCCGGTGGTGCCCGAACTGCCGTCGGACGAGTCCAAGACCGACAAGCCGATCCGCGAAATGCTGGCCGAGCATCACAAGAATCCCTTCTGCGCCGGCTGCCATCTGCGCTTCGATTCCTTCGGCCTGGCCTTTGAAGGCTATGGCCCGGTCGGCGATGCGCGCGCCAAGGATTTGGCGGGCCGCCCGATCGACGCCTCCACCACCTATCCGGGCGGCGTGGACGGCACCGGCCTTGCCGGCCTGCAGAACTTCATCAAAGACCACCGGCAGGACAATTACGTCGCCAACCTGTCGCGCAAGCTGCTGTCCTATGCGCTGAACCGCTCGCTGCAGCTGTCGGATGAATCGCTGGTCGACAAGATGAAGACCGACATGGCCGCCAACGGCTACAAGTTCCGCACCCTGGTCGAGACCATCGTGCTGAGCCCGCAATTCCTCAATCGCCGCATTGTCGAAACGCCCGTCAACGAACCGACCGCGCCGCAGAAGCCGGCCGGCAAATTCCTCAAAATCGATTTCCGGAAGGAGCATTGATCATGCCCAAGGACAAGACCATGAACCCGTTCAAGTCCAACGCCTTCTCCCGCCGCGCCGTGCTGCGCGGCACCGGCTGCGCCATGGCGCTGCCCTGGCTGGAATCGGTCAGCGCCCTGGCTGATCCGACCTCGGCGGACTTCCCCAAGCGCTTCGGCGTGGTGTTCCTGGGCTGCGGCGTCAATGAGAACCATTGGAGCGCCGAGGGCAACGGCGCCGACATGAAGCTCTCCAAGACGCTTTCACCGCTGGAGCCCTTGAAGCAGAAGATCAATGTGGTCGACGGCCTGTATGTGAAGGCCCTGACCAACCAGGGCATCCATCCCGCCCAGACCGGCAGCCTGTTGTCGGGCGTGCCGATCACCAAGGGCGCCATCATCCATTCGGGCATCAGTGTCGATCAGATGATCGCCAACCATGTCGGTCAGGACACGCCGCAATCCTCGATCGTGCTGGCCTGCGAACAGCCCATGACCGGCTTCCACGAGACCAATTTCTCGCTCGCCTACTCGTCGCATCTTTCCTGGCAGACGCCGGATTCGCCGGTGCCGGTGGAAGTCTATCCCGCCCAGGCCTGGGACAATCTGTTCGACAATCGCGGCAGCCTGCTGAATGTCAGCGTGCTGGACCGCGTCAAGGACCGCGCCCAGGACCTGTCGCGCAAGATCAGCAGCACCGACCGCGGCAAGCTGGACGAATATCTCACCAGCGTGCGCGAAGTCGAAAAGCGCGTCGAATTGATGCGCAAGGCCGGGGAAACCGCCAACGAAACCGCCAAGGCCAAGAACACCGTGCTGGCCGCGATGGACCGACCCAACAACGGCTTGCCCGAAGACCTGCGCGAGCATGCCAGGCTGATGTGCGACATCATCGCCATCGCCTTCCAGACCAACAAGACCCGCGTCGCTTCGCTGATCATCAGCCGCGACCTGTCGGCGATGTACTATCCCTTCCTGGATGTGAAGGAAGGCCATCACGCCGCCAGCCATGACAATGCGTCGGACAATTACGAGCGCATCGCCCACTTCCATGTCGGCCAGTACGCCTATCTGGCGTCCAAGCTGGACAGCATGAAGGAAGGCAACGGCACCGTGCTGGACAATAGCTGCCTGATGTTCATGTCCAACATGTTCGTGGGCCGCAAGCACGACAACTCGCACCTGCCGCTGCTGCTGGCGGGCGGGCTGGGCGGCACGCTCAAGACCGGTCGTTCGCTGAACTACATGAACGCGGGCGACGACAATCGCAAGATGTGCAGCCTGTACCTGTCGCTGATGGACCGCTTCGGCATCAAGCAGGACAAGTTCGGCGATTCCTCGACGCGTCTGCAGGACATCTAAAAGGGCTTACGCATTGGCGCCGGCGCCGGCTTCATGGCCGCGCTCGCGGCCATAGCCCAGGACGCGCAAGGTTTCGCCATGCAGCCGCTCGAACAGGCGCTGCGCCTCGCCGTTCATTTCCAGGATGTTCGCCGAATCCGAGCCGCTGCGGAAAAAGGCCGGGCTGATCGCGTGCAGCGCCTCGAAGGAAATGTCGAATTCGTGGAGCTGCGGCTTGCCGATGAAGCCCGAGATGGTCTTCAAGGTTGCCGCATTCCCCGCCGCCAGGTCCTCGTAGCGGACCAGCAAGGTATGCGGGCGCGGTGTCCAGGCGCGCACATGCCGTGACCAGAAATGACCGGCCTTGCCTTCGATCACTTCGGCCAGAGTGATGTCGCGCCCCAATATCTCGCGGACATAATGGGCATGGCTCACGACCGCTGAGCGGCCGTCGCGCACCACATAGATGGACGGATGCTTGTCCGCCGGCGGCATTTCATGAGTCTTTACATACAGATTGCGGCCGGCCCGCTTGGCGCGGGCGATGAAGGCTTGCGCGTCGGTGCCCACCGTTTCGTGACCCACCAGCGAAGACAATTCGGGATCCGAAAGATCGGCATCGTCATAAATGGATTGGCTGGCCTGGCCGAAGCAGCGTTTCAGGATGGTGCGCAGCAGGGTGTTGCCGGAACGGGGATAGGATGCCAGCCAGGTAACAGGCGCATGCAACGCAGGCGGCATCAGCTAAGGTCCCCAAGACATGCAACAGGGCTAAAGGCTTTGGCGTTCGCGGGCTTCGCCACGATTTCGCCCAAATGTCGCAAAGCTTCGTAGCAAGCGCCTGCGCGACAGCGCAGCGCGACTTTAATGTTGGTGCTGAAAACTATGTTGCCAGCGGACTGGAACGTTGCGCGTCGCTTGAGCGTTTTGGCTCTAACACAAGGAGCACGAACATGCGCACAACCATGCTGATTGTTGGACTTGCCGCCGCCGTCACCCTTGCGGGTTGCGGCACGAATCCGGGTGACCGGGCTGCCAGTGGCGCACTGATCGGCGCGGCTGGTGGCGCGGCCATCGGTGCCATGGCAGGTAATCCCGGCCTTGGCGCTGCCGTCGGTGCCGGCGCCGGCGCTGTCGTCGGTGCGGCTACCGATCCCTGCGATCTCAACCTGGGCGATCCGGCCTGGAAGAACGACCGTGGTTCCTATGAGCGCCGTTGCGGCCGTCCTTATCGCGACCGCTGACCCCAAAGGTTAATGGCATGAGCCATGAATGATCCGGACCTGAGTGTCCGGATCATTTTGCCATGTCCATTGCCGCCGATAGCGGGGAAGCGCGGTTTTCGCTTCCTTCTTATGCGCCACGCCTTCTCATCCTGGCCGGCCTGCTGGCCTATGTTGGGACGCTGGCGGCTGCGTGGGTCGCCATTTCGGCACGCCTGCCGGACCAGATCCCGCTGCACCTGGCCGGCCATGCTTTCATCCTTAAGCATATCCATGACAAGATTCTCAGCACCGGCTCCATCCTCCTGCTGATCCTGCCATCCGCCTTCTGGATCGAATGCGTCGTGGTCGGCTGGCGCCAATCCTCAGCGCGCGCCCTGCTGGCGCCCACCGAATCGATGAAGACCGACATCTCCTTCTTCCTGATGGAGCAGCTGCATCTCAACGGCATGATCGGCAAGGTGTTGATGCTGGGCCTGTCGATCATCTCGGGCGTGGCGCTGCGCGACTTTATCGCTGCCCGCACCGGCTTTGCCATCGATCCCACCGTCCTGCCGCTGTGGCTCCAGGTGATCGTCTATTTCTATGCCTATTCCTTTTTCGACTATTGGGCGCACCGGGTCGGCCACACAAAATTGTTCTGGCCGCTGCACCGCTATCATCACGCGGCCGAAGATTTCTGCGTCATCAATGGCGGGCGCATCCATCCAGCCGGCTTTGTCGGCATCGTCTCCATCAACATCCCCATGCCGCTGCTGGGCGCAACGCCTGAGGCCATGATCTGGGTCAATGTCGTTACTTCGGTGCTGGGCTTCCTGATCCATTCGCGCATGGAAACCGGCTTTGGCTGGGTGGGCCGTTATGTCATCCAGTCGCCGCTGCATCACCGCCTGCATCACAAGCTGGATATGAGCACGCCCACCGGCTTCTTCGGAATGTCTCCCATCTGGGATCATTTGTTCGGCGGCTGGAGCGAATGCCGCGACCGCAATGTCGCCGTCGGCGTGGATACGCCCTACGCCCAGGGTTTCTGGGTGATGCCCGACCTGCTGCGCGACTATTGGGATTTCTGGAAGGGCCTGGTGGGCCGCCGGACGCTTTCGCCCAGTGAAATGTCGGCCAAGATCACACGCTGAAGCTTTTGGGCGGTGCCCCGCGCCTTTCGGACATGGTCGCGTAAGCCGCTTCCAGCCCCTGGGTGAAGCGGGCGGTATCGAACAGCGGCGCGGTGGCTCCCGCCAGCCGATCTTTCAGCGTCTGCAATTGCGCAGGGTTCTGCGCCAGTTCCAGGGCGCGGGCTTCGTAATCGGCCAGATTTTCCGTCACCAGTTCGGCCAGTCCCGCGGCCCGCAACAGGCTGGCGGCGACCCGGCCGGCAAAGGCATCGCCGGCACAGGTCAGCACCGGCAGGCCGGCGCCCAGCGCGTCGGCAGCGGTGGCGTGGGCATTATAGGGCAGGGTATCCAGGAACAGGTCCGCCAGCGCATGACGCGCCAGGTGCACCTCCAGCGGCGCATCATCGGCATAGACCAGCCGCGCCGGATCGATGCCGCGTGCTGCCGCTTCGCGTTCCAGGGTGGCGCGTGTGTCGGGAGCAGGGTGCTTGAGCCACAGCACGCTGCCCGGCACCGCCGCCAGCAGCCGCATCCAGACATCGAACACCGGCTGGGTGATCTTCCAGGCCATGTTGAAGCAGCAAAAGACAAAGCCGTCCGGCGGCAGGCCCGCTTCCGCGCGGCTGGGGTGTGTGCCTGCGGAGCCCCGGGCTGCGGGAAAAAAGCTGCCGGGCAAATGCACCAACTGCTCGCTGTAAAAGGGCCGGTGCTTAAACGGCGCCACCACCGCGTCGGCGATCAGATAGTCGATGAACGGTGCGCCCGTCGTGCCGGCATAGCCCAGCCAGCTGGCCTGCACCGGCGCGAAGCGATGGGCGAATATCTGCAGGCGCGAAAAGCCGGTATGTCCTCCCAGGTCGATGGCGATATCGATCTCCATTTCGCGCAGCCGGCGGGCGATCTCGTCGCTGTTCAGGGCACCGAAATCGTGGAAACGGTCAAAGCCTTCAACAAGGCGGGCGCGGATGGCGCTGTCGTCGCTGAGGCCGGTGGAAATGCCGATCACCTGGAAACGCGCGCGGTCATGACGTTCGATCACCGGCGCCAGCTGGAAGGCCACCGCATGCTCGCGCATGTCGGCAGAAAGATAGGCAACCCGGAGGCGGTCATGGCGGTAATTCTCGCCGGTCCACAGCGGCGGCACGGGCCTGGGCGCCATTTCGCCTGCGATGGCGGCAGCGCGTGCCAGCTGCAACTGCTTGTCGCCGCTGGCGCCCAACAAGGTCAGCGGCGGCGCAAACTGGATCGATCCGTCCTGCGTCATCTGGGCCACCCGGTCCCAGTCACACAAGTTCAACGCCGCCATGACGCGGTTGGCCAGCGCCGGAGCCGAGGCCGGGTCCAGCGCCACGGCGCGGTCATAGCTTTCCAGCGCTTCGCGGTGACGTTGCAGCGCGCCCAGCACCACGCCGCGGTTGAAATGCAACAGCGCAATGTTGGGCTGCAGCGCCAGCGCGTGGTCCAGCGCCGCGATCGCTTCGGCGGGCCGCTGCATCTGGGACAGGATGACGCCGCGATTGTACAGCGCCTCGAAATTGCCCGGCTGTCCCGCCAGCACCCGGTCGAAGGCGCTCAGCGCTTCGTTCAGGCGCTGGGCGGCCATCAGGGCATGGGCGTAATGGCCGAGCGCCGCGGCATCGCCCGGATTTTTCTTCAGGGCCTTGTTCAGCAGGGCGATGGCGTCGTCATAGCGTCCCTGCTGCGCCTTGAGATAGCCCAGCATGTGCAGCGCGGGAAAATTGCTGGCATCGGCGCGCAGCACCTGGCGATACGTCGCCTCGGCCTGGTCCAGCCGGCCGGCGCGGTGAAGCCCCAGACCCTGTTCGAATAACTGACGCAACTCCACCGGACCTAGATTTCCTTCAGCAACCAGCGAATGGAACGCTTCTGCAATTCGACATATTGCGGATTCCACATGGCATGGATGGTGTGGCCCACCGCGGTGAACACCACCCGGCCCTTGCCATAATCATAAGCCCACCCCGCGGGCGACTTGGTGCCGCGTCCTTCATAGGTCAGCCCGTCCAGGTTTTCCGATTCCAGGATCACATATTTGGGATCTTTGTCGTAGTCCACATAATGCTGCTCGTCATTGACGATGAAGGGCTTCATGCCCGCGGTGATGGGATGGGCGTTGGCGGTGGCATGCACCTGGAAGGGGCGCAGCGGCGGATGGCCGAAATAGGCGCCGCCCATCACCTCGCGGTAATTCTTGGATGACAGCGAGATGTGGCTGGAATTGTGCAGCGGATAAAAGCCGCCGCCGGCATTGACGAAATTTTTGACCGCCATGCCCTGTTCCTCGGTCATCCAGCTTACCGCCTTGGCGGCCGGGAACTTGTCGGCGTCTTCCAGCATCATCTCATAGGCGGTGTAGGCATCGGGGCCGGAATAGCCGCCCGGCCAGATCATGCCGTCGCGCAGGATCAGCAGCAGCTGGTACGGCTTGATCGAGGCTGCGGACAACCCGGCATAGTCCATCGTGTAGTCGATCGCGATGTCCATCTCATGGAACACCTTGTCCAGGCTGACATGGATATAGTCGGGATTGTGGTAGCGGTCGCCGATCAGGGCCAAGGCGCGGGGACGCGCTTTGGTGGCCGCCCTTGATGATTCAAAGCTGGCAGGTATCGCCGCGGCGGCGGCGCCCGCCACCAGCATGCGGCGGCTGATTTTTGGCTGGAACAGTTTCATGCCATGCTCCCCTTGCTTGTTCTTGTTTTGACGAGGTTTTTGGGCCGGAATGGCTATAGACGGCTCGGGTCCATCCCGCCAATATAGTCATACAAATAATACAGGCCGGGCAACCGGCCGGACCGGCTGGGAGGATAGTGCAGGATGGCGAAAACCGAAAATCGCGGGCTTTGGCTGGCGGCTCTTGTGGCCGCCGCCGCTCTCGCGCTGGCCGGTTGCGACGCCAAGCCGTCCTATGATCCTGCCGGCGGCGCAGTGGATGGCTGGCCGGTATGGGGCCACAGCCATCTGGGCCAGCGCTACAGCGCCAACACCCAGATCACGCCGGCGAATGTAAAGGACCTGAGAGTCGCCTGGACCTATCGCACCGGCGACCTGTCGGGCCCGGGCGAAAAGGCCACTCTGGCATTCGAAGCCACGCCCATCCTGGCCAACAACACGCTTTATCTTTGCTCGCCGCGCAACCGCATCGCCGCGCTGGATCCCGTCACGGGCCGGGAAAAATGGATGCGCGACCTCAAGCCCGATATCAATGGCGGCACCGTCATTGTCTGCCGCGGCGTGTCCTACTGGAAAGACGCCCGCGCAACCGGCTTCTGCTCCCAGCGCATCTTCGCCGCCACCATCGACGGCAAGATGTGGGCGCTGGATGCCGATACCGGCAAGCCCTGCACCGGCTTCGGCACGGGCGGCCGCGTCGACCTGCACGACAATCTGGGCTTCATCGAAAAGCCGGGTCTCTACGGCGTGTCCTCGGCGCCCACCATCGTGGGCGACATGGTGATCACCGGCTCCAAGATCATCGACTTTCACAATACCGACATGCCCGGCGGCGTGGTGCGCGCGCTGGATGCGCGGACCGGCAAGGTGGTGTGGGCCTTCACCGCCGCCCCGCCCAGCGTGCCGCCCGGCGATGGCAAAACCTATCCGCGCAGCGCCCCG
>CANCMM010000066.1:0-7888 GCA_947379335.1 Alphaproteobacteria bacterium
ATCATTTCCATTGGTCAGCCCGCCCCACTAATTTCTGACAACCGGCGCGCCGTCCTTGGTGACGGCCGAGCCTTTGACGATCTCATCGTTCCAGTCCAGCGCCAGGGCGATGAAGCCCAGCGCCTTGGAAGTCCAGGAGCCCGCGCCGATCACCGGTACCGCCACCGCCACCAGCGCGCCCACCACGATCACCGAAGAGATCGCGTTGGTCACCGCCATCAGGGGCGTGTGCAGCGCAGGTGTCACGCCCCACACCACGAAATAGCCGACAAAGATCGCCAGCACGAAGATGGAGAGGCGAAACACGAAAGGATCGATCATTTCCATTGGTCAGCCCGCCCCACTAATTTCTGACAACCGGCGCGCCGTCCTTGGTGACGGCCGAGCCTTTGACGATCTCATCGTTCCAGTCCAGCGCCAGGGCGCCGGTCTTCTTGTCCACGATCAGCGACAGGAAGTTGAACAGGTTGCGGGCATAGAGCGAGGACGCATCCACCGCCAGCGCGCCCGGCAGGTTGGTCGGCCCCAGGATGGTGACGCCATGCGCCTCCACCACTTCATCGGGCTTGCTGAGCGGGGTGTTGCCGCCCGCAGCTGCAGCCAGGTCCATGATCACCGAGCCCGGCTTCATGGTCTTGATCATCTCCTCGGTCACCAGGATCGGCGCCTTGCGGCCCGGGATCAGGGCGGTGGTGATGACGATGTCCTGCTTCTTGATGGTCTCGGCCGTCAGCGCCGCCTGCTTGGCCTGATACTCAGGGCTCATCGGCTTGGCGTAGCCGGCCGCGGTCTGGGCGTTCTTGAATTCCTCGTCCATCACCGCGACGAAGGTGCCGCCCAGCGATTCCACCTGTTCCTTGGTGGCGGGACGCACATCGGTGGCGCTGACGATCGCGCCCATGCGCTTGGCGGTGGCGATGGCCTGAAGCCCCGCAACGCCCACGCCCATGATCAGCACGCGCGCCGGGGCAATGGTGCCCGCGGCGGTCATCATCATCGGCATGGCGCGGCCGAAGGTGGCGGCGGCATCCACCACCGCCTTGTAGCCGGCCAGGTTCGCCTGGGACGACAGCACGTCCATCGACTGGGCGCGGGAGATGCGTGGCAGCAATTCCATGGCAAAGGCAGTGATACCCGCTGCGGCCAGGGCGTTGATATTGTCCTGTTCGGTATGGGGCGACAGCAGGGCGGCCACGACGGCGCCCTTCTTGATATTGGCGATCTCGGACCCCTGCGGCCCGCGCACCATCAGGACGATATCGGCGTCCCGCACGGCCGAGGCGGCGTCCGGAGCGATGGTCGCCCCCGCCGCCAGATAATCGGCATCGGCGATCTTGGCGCCGGCGCCGGCGCCGGCCTGGACGACGATGTCCAGTCCCAGGCCCTTGAGCTTTTTGATGGATTCCGGGGTCGCGGCAACGCGCGTTTCACCGGGGCGGGTTTCCTTCGGGATCGCGACGCGCATGTGGAGCCTTTCGGCCTAACCGTGGGTGCGGAAAAGGGCGAGAAAGACCATGATCAGCATGACGAACCCGAAGGTCCATTTGGAGCCGGTCAGAAAGCCGGCATAGGCCTTCTTGTGCCCGGAAATATCCATGGATCCCGGCTGATAGTCGGATTCGTGCGCCATTAGGCCCCCAGTTTTGCAGCAAAAGTGGGCGGACTATAGCAAACGCCGCAGCGCCAGCAACTTGGTTTATTAAGCATTGCGATCAAGGGGGTTGGCGCGGCAAGGCCCTGTGGACAAGGCGGAATCAGGGGCGATTCAGCTTTGGTTAAGCATCGAAACGCCGCCCCCTCCTGTACCGCAAAGGAACAGACTTAAACGCCACATTTACCTGTGCTGCCGCAAAGTCGCGTCTCATTTCGAGAGGCGTAGAGTTATGGCGCAGACCATTCTTGTCGTGGACGACGATCCGGTGCAGCGGCGCTTGCTGGAAGCAGCAATCACCCGCAGCGGCATGAATGTCGTGACCGCGCCCGGCGGCCAGCCTGCGCTGGACCTGATCAATGGTCCGCGCGGCGAGCAGATCACCCTGATGATGCTGGACCTGGTCATGCCCGACATGGGCGGCCTGGATGTGTTGTCCAAGCTGCGTCCCACCAACCCCGACCTGCCCGTGATCGTGCTGACCGCCAAGGGCGGCATCGATTCGGCCGTGGAAGCCATGCGCGCGGGCGCCAACGATTTCCTGGTCAAGCCGGCCAGCCCGGAGCGCATCGCCGTCTCCATCCGCAACCAGCTGAAGATCGGCACCCTGTCGGGTGAAGTGAAGCAGCTGAAGAAGAAGCAGGACAACAAGCTCACCTTCGACGACCTGGTCGCCACCTCGCAGGAAATGAAGCAGGTGTTTCGCCTGGGCATCCGCGCCGCCCAGTCCGACATCCCGGTCCTGATCGAAGGCGAAAGCGGTGCCGGCAAGGAACTGATCGCCCGCGCCATCCAGGGCAGCAGCGCCCGCTCGGGCAAGCCGTTCGTGACCGTGAACTGCGGCGCGATCCCGGAAAACCTGATCGAAAGCATCCTGTTCGGCCATGAGAAGGGCTCCTTCACCGGCGCCTCCGACAAGCATCTGGGCAAGTTCCAGGAAGCCGATGGCGGCACTCTGTTCCTGGACGAAATCGGCGAGCTGCGCCTGGACATGCAGGTCAAGCTGCTGCGCGCCCTGCAGGAAGGCGAAGTCGATCCGGTCGGCTCCAAGCGCCCGGTGAAAGTGGATGTGCGCATCGTCGCCGCCACCAACCGCGATCTGGGCGCCATGGCCCGCGAAGGTACCTTCCGCGAAGACCTGTATTACCGCCTGAACGTGTTCCCTGTGCTGGTGCCTGCCTTGCGCGACCGCACCGGCGACATCGCGCCCTTGGCGCGTCACTTCATCGAGCGTTTTGCGGCCGAAGAGAACAAGGCGGTTTCGGGCCTGACCACCCAGGCCAGCCAGCTGCTGGAAAAATTCAGCTGGCCGGGCAATGTCCGCCAGCTGGAAAACACCATCTTCCGCGCCGTCGTGCTGTGCGACGGCCAGTTGCTGGATGTGTGCGACTTCCCGCAGATCGCCGCGGCGATGGGCGTGGACACCGTTGTGCGCCAGAACCAGGCCCCGGCGGCAGCGTCTGCCGGTGGCCACAGCGCCCCCGCCCTGCCCGCCGCATCGGCCTATGCGCTGAACGCCACGGACACCGCCGGTCACATCCGCAAGTTCGAGGAAATGGAATCGGAAATCATCCGCATGGCCATCGCCCGTTATGACGGCCACATGTCGGAAGTGGCCCGCCGCCTCGGCATTGGCCGCTCGACCCTCTATCGCAAGCTCAAGGAGTTTGGCCTGGAAGCCGATCTCGCCAACGAGCCGATGGCCAAGGTCGCCGAAGATGACGGCCCCATCGAAGAAGCCGGCGTCCGCAAGACCGCATAACTCAAACGTTTCTGTCGTGTAAAAAGGGCCCCTGTTTCGCAGCAGGGGCCTTTTGTTTAGGACACGATTGTAATGCTTACGTTGATGTCTTCCCCATCACGAATGTCCTTTTCGGCACGCGCCTCCTGAACGTACTCCGCCTGAATCGCGACATAGTTCTGCACATCTTCAGGGGCCGCAGAGACTCCTGATATACGGACAACATAAGGAGGCGGAAGCTCTCCCGCCTCAAGACCCCAAATCATAAGCTCGTTAATGGCATCTACGTTCGTGCCACACCATTCGGGTGCATTTAACGCCTTTTGAAGAGCGACTATAAAATCCAGCGGAGTGTTCCAAACGCTCGCATCGAGTTCGATGGTCCGTAAGGCATCCGACATTAGGCTAAATTCCCACCTTCAGCCTTGGCTTGTTGATGCGCACATTCAGCGTGTCCTGCTCGGGCACGCCGTCGCATTCGATCGCCAGGGTGGTGAGCGGCGCGTCCGGCGCATGTTCGGGCAGGCCGGTGATGTGGGTGCGGAAACCGTCCTGTGACACCTGCAAGGTTGCGCCGGTCTTGAGAATCTTGGCCGACAGCACTTTCTGCTTCAGGCCGGAAATGGCGACATCGCCGCCGGCCGGCCAGAAATAGACATGCATGTAGAGCGTGTTGCCCTTGCGGGTGAAGGCGGCGTACTGGCTGGTGTGCGGCTGGCAGACATCGGCCCCATAAATGGTGTCGCCATGGCGGCGGATCCAGTCACCGGCGGCGCTCAGGATGCGCACACTTTCGGGCGGAATGCCGCCGTCCGGCTGCGGCCCGATATTGAGCAGGTAGTTGCCGCCGTCGCGGGCGCAGGTGATCAGGTTGCGGATCACGGTGCGCGGGTCTTTCCAATTGTCGTCGGCCTTCTGGTAACCCCAGCTGTCGTTCAGGGTCATGCAGCTTTCCCAGGCCCGGCCGCCCTCTTCCGCCTTGATGGTCTGTTCCGGCGTCGAGAAATCGCCCGGCAGGCGGTTGCGGTTGTTGACGATGATGTCGGGCTGCAGGCCGAACACCATCTGGTTCATCTTTTCAGATTCCCAGCCTTCGGCATCCAGCGGCCAGGAGACGTCGTACCAAAGCACGTCGATCTTGCCGTAATTGGTCAGCAGTTCGCGGATCAGGCTATGGGTATAATCCACGAAGCGGCGGCGCGCGGCCGGATCGGTTTCGCAGCGCGCGCCGTCGGGATGATGCCAGTCCATCAGTGAGTAATAGAAGCCGACGCGCAGGCCTTCGGCGCGGGCGGCTTCGACATATTCCTTCAGGACGTCGCGTTTGGGACCGTAATTGACCGCATTATAATTGGTCAGCTTGGTGTCCCAGTTGCAGAAACCTTCATGGTGCTTGGAGGTCAGCACCATGTATTTCATGCCCGCCGCCTTGGCGAGCTGGGCCCATTTGCGCGGCGTGCCGGGCGCGGGGTTAAAGCTTGCGGTGAATTTCTGATACTCGGCCACCGGGATGGCCTCATTCTCCATCGCCCATTCGTGGCGGCCATGGGCGGCATACAGGCCGAAATGGATGAACATGCCGAACTTGGCGTCATGCCACCATTTCATGCGGCGCTGCTGATCGGGTGTAGAGGCGGCGGCCGACGGATCGCGGCCCGGCGGCGGCTGGGCGCTGGCGGGTTCCTGCGTCACGGCAGCGGCAACAGGCGCGGCGGCGGCGCCAAGCATCAGGCCGCGGCGGTCGATGGAAAAGTCAGGCATATGTCCCTCCAGCGGCGCGGTCTGATGCCGCGCCTTGAGGGAATTAGCGCATATCCATCGCGGTCAAGTAAAGGTCGAGCATGGCTTCCTGTTCCTGGAAATCCGCCTTGTCCAGCTTCCGCATGCGGATCACCTGGCGCATGATCTTGGTGTCGAAACCCGTGCCCTTGGCCTCGGAATAGACTTCCTTGATGTCGGCCGACAAAGCGGCGCGCTCTTCCTCCAGCCGCTCGATGCGGTTGATGAAGGATTTCAGCTGGTCTTTGGCAAAGCCGGATTTGGCCATCAGGGAACTCGAATGTTGGAAAGGGGCGGACCCTACAGCGGTGGGCGCACGCGCCGCAACGCCTATTTGCCCATATCCACCAATGCCGCATCCATGATGGGTTTGAGGCGCAGCGCAAAGTCTTGTGCTGACGCCTGGCTGCCGATCAAGTCCTGCCGTATCTCGATCAGGACATGCGGCAGGCCGCGCAAGGTGCCATGGATATTCAAACTGTCGCCGTCCAGCGCACCGGTATAGGGCTCATTGTCGCCGACGGTGAAGCCGGCCTGTTCCAGCCGCGCCATCAGCGGCGCTGCCAGCCGCGCATCGCGGTCGTACAGCACGCCGACTTCCCATTTGCGCGGCACCGTCTTCCAGCTGGGTGTGAAGCTGTGCATCGAGATCAGCACCGCATCCGGTCCCATGCGGTCCAGCTCGGCGGCGATGGCGGCATGATAGGGCGCATGGTAGGCCGCGATGCGCCGCGCCACTTCGGCGGCGTCCGCATCCCGATTGCCCGGAATGATGCTGCCGTCCGATAGTTTCATCACAATGGTGGGATCGTCCGCCCCCCGGTTGAGGTCGATCAGCAGGCGCGACCAGCGTCCCAGGAAAGCCGGCGCATCCCAGGCCGATGCCAGGGCGCGCGTGACCGCCGCCGCCCCGATGTCATGGGCGATGTGGGTGGCAAACAGGCCCGCGTCCAGCCCCAGCGACCCGAACCCCTGTGGAAGGGCGCTGGAGGCATGGTCGCACAGCAGCAAAAGCTTGCTGTTTTTGCTCCCCGCAATGGCCTCAAAGGCGTTTTCCGTCATGCGCTTGCCATATAGGATCGAGACAGGTTGACGGGCAAACCCTTTCGCGCCAAACCGGACTTAACATGCGTCGCACGACCCTCCTTTTGGCGGTGACTTTGGCCTTGGCGGCTGCCCCCGCGCATGCCGCCTTCAAACTCTGCAACAAGACCGGCCAGCCGGTGCGCAGCGCCATCGGCCGCTTCGACGGCACCAACTGGACATCCGAAGGCTGGTGGACGGTGGCGCCAAAGACCTGCGCCGCCCTGCTGACCGGGCCACTGCAGGGACGCTTCTATTATCTCTATGCCACCGACGGCGGAGCGGGCATCTGGGAAGGCAAGACCAAGTTCTGTGTCGCCCCGGAAAAGCGCTTCAAGTCGGTGGGACGCGGCACCTGCGCCACGCGCGGCTTCGACCGCCGCGGTTTCTTTGAAGTGGATACGGGCAAGAAGCCCGATTGGACACAAACTCTTTCCAACTAGGATTCACTTCTTTAATTGACCTACCGCTCCGCTACTTGAGGTCCTTATGCGCCGCCGCAGAAAAACAAAAATCCTGGCCACATTGGGTCCGGCCTCCAACACGCCGGAGAAGATGCGCGAGCTGTTCGATGCCGGCGTGGACGTCTTCCGCATCAACATGAGCCACACCAGTCACGAGATGCTGGGCAAGATGCACCGCGACCTGCGCGCCCTGTCGGAGGAAGTGGGCCGGCCCGTCGGCATCCTGTGCGACCTGCAGGGCCCCAAGATCCGGCTGGGAAAACTGTGCGGCGGCCCGCGCATGCTGGTGGAAGGTGAACGCATCAAGCTGGTGCTGGGCGAGACCAGCGACAAGCCGGAGGAAATCCCGATCCCGCACCCGGAAATCTTTCAGGCCATCAAGCAGAAGCATGCCCTGCTGATCGATGACGGCAAGGTGCGCCTGCGCCTGCTGCGCAAGGCCGACACCTTCGCCGAAGCCGTGGTGGAAGTGGCGGGCGAGATCAAGGACCGCAAGGGCGTCAACATGCCCGACACGCTTCTTCCCATGTCGGCCATGACCCCGAAAGACCGCGCCGACCTGGACGCGGCGCTGGAACTGGGCGTGGACTGGATCGCGCTGAGCTTCGTGCAGCGCCCCGAGGACGTGGCCGAACTGAAGAAGATCGTGGCGGGCCGCGCCGGCGTGCTGGCCAAGATCGAAAAGCCCAAGGCCCTGGCCTCGCTGGCCGGGATCATCGAACTGGCCGATGCGCTGATGGTGGCGCGCGGCGACTTAGGGGTGGAAATGCCGCTGGAACGCGTGCCGGGGCTGCAGAAGCAGATCACCCGCGCCGCCCGCAAGGCCGGCAAGCCGGTGGTGGTGGCGACCCAGATGCTGGAAAGCATGATCACCGCGCCCATGCCCACCCGCGCCGAGGTCAGCGACGTAGCGACAGCCGTGTTCGACGGCGCCGATGCGGTGATGCTGTCGGCGGAATCGGCGTCAGGCTCCTATCCCGTCGAAGCGGTGCAGACCATGGACCGCATCGCCTGCGCGGTGGAGGATGACGAGCTGTATCACTCCATCATCGAATCCCAGCGCGGCACGCCGGAAAAGACCACCCCCGACGCCATCATGGCGGCGGTGCATGAAGTCACCCAGACCATCGAAGCCCGTGCCATCGTGTGCTGGACCAAGTCCGGCCTCAC
>CANCMM010000067.1:0-7812 GCA_947379335.1 Alphaproteobacteria bacterium
CATGCTGGGGGTCTGCGGCCTGCAGATCGCCCTGGCCGCGTTGATGGGCCGGCTTGGCCTGCATGCCTGGTGGGCGGCGCTGATCCTGGCTTACGGCGTGGGCGCCTTCGCCAATCACTGCCTTTACGTTGTCATCCATGACGCTACCCACAAGCTGATTTTCAAGAACCGCACGGCGAACTATCTGGTCGCCATCATCGGCGATTTGCCCAATCTGATCCCCGGCGCCATCGGCTTTTCCATCTGCCATCTGGCGCACCACGCCAAGCAGGGCGACCACACCGCCGACGCGGACCTGGCCGGCCATTGGGAAGCCAAGCTGATCGGCAACCGCTGGTACGGCAAGGCGCTGTGGCTGCTGGCCTTCCCCCTGTTTCAGCTCACCCGTCCGGGCCGGTTGAAAGACGTGGCGTCGGTCATCAATGGCTGGAGCATCGCCAGCCTGACCGCCTGCGCCCTGTTCGACGTCGCCATCGTGCACCTGTTTGGCTGGAACGCGATTGTGTATCTCGCCGCCTCGATGCTGTTTTCCATCGGCCTGCACCCTTTGGGCAGCCGCTGGATCCAGGAGCATTTCACCCTGGACCCGGAGCAGGAAACCGGCAGCTATTACGGCATGCTCAACCGCCTGGCGCTGAATGTCGGCTATCACAATGAGCATCACGACTTTCCGTCGGTGCCGTGGAACCGCCTTCCGGACATCCGCAAGATGGCGCCGGAATTCTATGACAGCCTGACACCGGCGGCATCCTGGTTCGGCCTGTGGCTGACCTTCATCACAAATCCCAGCTACTCGCTCTATTCGCGCGTCCTTCGGTCCGAACCGGGCAGGTAACGCCGTGGCCAATACACTGCGCATCGCACTTGTTACCAGCTCGTACAACTACATCGCCGATGGCGTGGCGCTGACCCTCAACCGGCTGGTCGGCTATCTGGAGCGCCAGGGCGTCGAAGTGCTGGTCTTCACCCCGACCGCTGAAAAACCTGCCTTCACCCATAACGGCACCATCGCGCCGGTGCCGTCCATGCCGCTGCCGGGCCGCCCGGAATATCGCTTCGTGCCGCGCATGCCGGGCAACGTGAAACGCCAGCTGCTGGATTTTGCGCCCGACATTATCCACATCGCGGTGCCGGACTTTCTGGGCCATGCCGCGCTGGACTTGGCGAAAGCGAACAGCATTCCCGCCGTGGCGACCTATCACACCCGCTATGAGACCTATCTGCGCCACTATTGGTACCTGGCGCCGTTCGAGGGCCTCTTGACCAGAATTTTGCGCCGCTTCTATGGCGGCTGCCGCGAAGTCTATGTGCCATCGGACTCCACCCGCGATGTGCTGCTGGCTGACGGACTGAAGAACAATTTCAAACCCTGGCCGCGCGGTATCGAGACCGACCGCTTCAACCCCGTCAAACGCAGTGCCACATGGCGCGCACAATTGGGGATCGGGGAAGATGAACTGGTGGTGCTGCATGTCTCGCGCCTGGTGCGGGAAAAGCGGCTGGACACACTGACAGCGGCGCTGAAGCAGTTGACTGTGCCACATCGTGTGGTGATCGTGGGCGATGGCCCGGATCGTCCCTTTGTCGAACGGGAATTGCCGCACGCCATCTTCACTGGCTTTGCCGTCGGCGAAGATCTGACGACGGCCTATGCTTCGTCCGATATTTTCTTCTTCCCCAGCGACAGCGAAAGCTTCGGCAACGTCACCCTGGAGGCCATGGCGTCGGGCCTGCCATGCGTCTGCGCCGATGCCACCGGCAGCCGCTCGCTGGTGGTGGACGGGCAAACCGGCTTCCTGGCCCCGGCCGATGACGCGGCAAGCTTTGCCCGCCACATAACCGCCCTGGCGCAGGATAAAGCCTTGCGTGAACGTATGGGCCTCGCGGCGCGGGCCCGCGCCCTGACCTTTTCCTGGGATGAGACTTTGGCCCGCATGCTGGGCTATTATCGCGCGCTGCTCGCCAGGACTGCTTCGCCGTGAAAATAGTGGACGTTTGCGAATTCTATTCGCCCACCGGCGGGGGCGTGCGGCGCTATATCAACCAGAAGCTGGCGCTGGCGGCCAGGTTCGGCCATGAGCTGACCATCATTGCGCCCGGCGCCTATACGCGCACCGAACAGGCGCATGGCGGCACCATCGCCTGGATCAAGAGTCCGCACCTGCCCTTCGACCGCAACTACCGCATGTTCTGGAATCACCAGCAGGTGTGGCGCACCCTGGACAGGCTGGCGCCCGACCTGGTGGAAGGCTCATCGCCCTGGCGCGGCGGCTGGCTGGCGGCGCGCTGGCCCGGCAAGGCGGTGAAAGTGTTTTTCATGCATGCCGATCCGGTGGCGGTCTATCCGCAGACCTTCCTGGGCGGCCTGCTGGGCCCAGAACGCGTGGACCGACTGTTCGGCTTCTTCTGGCGTTATCTCAACCGTCTGAACAGCAACTATGACGCCGCCATCGTCACCAATCCGGCGCTCAAGGAACGGTTTTCCGGTTTCGGGCTGGAGAATATCCAGGTCGCGCCCTTCGGCGTGGAACGCAGCAAGTTTTCGTCCGACTTTTACGACGCCACCGCGCGGCGCGAGATGCTCGCGACCTGCGGTCTGGATGCCGACGCCAAGCTGCTGATCGCGGTGGGCCGCCATCATCCCGAAAAGCGCCTTCGTACCATCATCCAGGCGGTCAGCAAGGCGCAGAAGCAGCGCAAGATCGGACTGTACATCGCTGGCGACGGCTTCCTGCGCGCCTCGGTGGAGCGCTGGGCGCTGAACGCCCAGAATGTCTACGTCGCCGGCCAGATCAACGATGCCGACCAGCTGGCCACGGTGATGGCGTCGGCCGACGCGCTGATCCACGGCTCGGCGGCGGAAACCTTCGGTCTGGTGCTGGCGGAAGCCTTGTGTTCGGGCACGCCGCTGATCATTCCCGATGCCGGGGCTTCGGCTACCTTCGCGGGGCCGGGTTATGCCGAGACCTATCGCACCGGCGATGCGGATGATGCGGCGGGCGCCATCCTGAGGCTTTTGGCCGGTGACCGTGCCGAGCAGGGCCGCGCCGCGTTGGCGGCGGCCGACGCCCAGGTCTTCAATGTCGAACAGCATTTCGAGCGGCTGTTCGAGATCTATGGCCGGATCGTGGCGGAACGCTCCACGCGGTAAAGCGTGTACCAGTAAAGCGGCAGCAATTTCAGGAAATGGTGGCGGGCGGCGAAAGCCGTGTAGCCCTGTATGTAATCCGCCCCCGCCTGACCGTAACCGAAGCGGGCCAGCGGAAATTCCGAATAGAGCAAAGTGGCGTTGGTTCCTTGCGGCGGGACCGGTGTTTGCGTCATCAGGTAGACCGGACCCTTGGCCAGCAGCGCATCCAGCTGGGCCGTGTCCTTCAGCTTGCCGATGATAAAGCCGGCGGGACGAAACACGGGATAGGAATCGAAGGGCTTCTCAAAGCTCACGACAGGGCCGGGATCGTGGCGATAAAGATAGCGCGCCATGGGCATGTGCGGGCGCACGCCAAAGGGATAAAGCGCGAAATAGAGCATGGCCAGCACCGAGAGCGCGATGACGGCCTTGGCCGCCCAGGATGTGCGCCAATTCCAGATGCGGGCGAATATCCCGCGCCAGCGCGGCAGGCACGGCGAAAAGCCCAGCACGGGGAACGAGACGGCCAGGATCGCCATCGGAAACAAAAACCGCGCTTCCTTGTGTGCGATGACGACATGCGCCAGCACGAAGGGCAAACTCACCCAGCTCACGACATGGCGGGAATTGCGCAGCCACATCGCCACCATCCCTGCCATCAGAACCAGTGTGATGGCGAAGAAGATCTGCGCCGGCAGCAGGTATAGATAGGCGAAGACGGGTTCACGCCCGAACTGGTGCGCCGCCACGCCCTGCACCAGGTTGACGTCGACATAGCCCAGCGGCGGAAACGCCCAGGCGCCATAACCCCAATGGTCCGCCAGCGCGCCAATCGCCAGCGCCGCGACGCCGCCGCCCAGGAACGCCCCCAGCGACGCAACCCTTTCGCGCGCGACGGCGGCCAGCCAGGCAAACAGGCCCAATCCCAGCAGGCCCGTCTGGTAACGGGATTCAAACGCCAGGCCGCAGAGCAGCCCGGCCAGCGCCAGCCAGGGCAGCGTGCGCCGCTCGAGCGCCACGGCCAGGCCCAGCGCAAAGAAGGCCGCCGAGAAAGTCTCCGATGACGTGCGCACGAACAGGTAGGGCAGGAACCCGAACAGCGGCAGAGTGCGGACGAAGGCGCGCTTTTCGTCTGCGCCTTCGATGGTGGGCAACAGGGCGCGGACGAACAGGGCCAGCGCGGTCAGCGAGAACAGTCCTGTCAGCAGCCGCAGGATGAAGGCGATGGTGAACATGTCCGTCACGCCCAGCCCGATCAGTGGCCGGGCGATCAGGAAATAGATGCCGGGCTGGAACCAGGGCCGGATGCGGGCGCCGAATTCCCACGGCAGACTGGACGCCGGGGTGATGCCCAGCTTGAAGGACATGAATTCCAGCACCTGGTAATGCTCGTCCGGGAAATAGAAAGTGACGCTGAACCAGGCGGTGACCATGGTCACCACCGCCAGGATCATCAGGCTGCGGCGCAATTCCCTATCCATGAAGAGCATCGAACCAGTCCAGATAGGCGCGGGCGCGGGTGCGCGGTTCAAACGGCGCGGCAAGCGCCCGCAAGTCTTCCGGCCGGCGCGGCCACGCACATGTGGCGATCAGCGCCGCGGCAAGATCGCCGGGGTCACGCGACGGCACGATGCGGCCTGCTTCGGGTGCGGTGATGAGATCGTGCAGCAGGAAGGAACAATCGGTGCTGACCACCGGTACACCCTGCGCCAGGGCCTCCACCGCCACGGCCGGCCCGCCTTCATAGCGCGAGGTGATCAGCAGCGCGTCCGCATCGGCCAGGTAAGGCTCGATTTGTGGCACATAACCGGCGAGCGTGACTTTGTCTTTCAGGTCTTCGGCCTTGTGCCGGACATCCGCCATCAGGGCGCCGTCCCCCAGCATGGTGAGATGGCCGTCGAAGGTCCGCATTACGTCCAGCGCCAGCCCCGGATCCTTTTGCGGCTCCATCCGCCCGATCCAGAGGATGTTGCGGGCGGGCGGATGTGTGCGTGCGGAAGCAGGACCGATATAGACCGGGTCGTGAAGGGTGACGACCGGGCGTCCGGGCAACAGGGTCTCAAGCTCGCGCGCCAGGCCGCCGTTCATGGCGGCAAAGCCGGTCACGCCACGCGTGATGAAGCGAAAGATCGCCTTGGCGAAAGGCGCGTCCGGCACAGGCGGATTGGAAATCTTCAGTGCGATGGGTGCGCCGGTGCCACGTCGCAGGTCGTTCGCCAGCAGGGCATGGAAGTTTCCAGGCAGGAAGATCACGTCCGGCTTCAATGCCGCCAACCGCTTTGCCATGTCGCGGCCCAGTTTCCAGCGCGACAGAAATCCGCGCCGTATCGGCGGATCAAGCGCCACCACCGTCACGCGGCTGTCTACTATCTCGCGCAATCCGCCCTCGGTGCTGCCGCACAGGATGGTGACCTCGCGTCCCTCGTCGGCCCAGGCCGCGCCCAAGCCGATGGCGATGCGCTCGGTGCCGCCGCGCGAAAAATCATGCAGGCAGATCAGGATGCGCTTGGCGCTCATTGCGCGCGCTCGAAAATCCAGACCGGCTCGTTCAGGCTGTCATGGATATGAACGGCGGGCCAGAACCGGCCCGGCGATGCCACATGCACCAGCCGGTATGGCAGCTTTTCACCTACCAGCTGCGTGAAATACATGTGCGCGTCGCTGTTGCGGAAATCCAGTTCCTGCATCCAGGAATAGCGATGACCCGGCGGCAGTGGACTGGCGGGCCGCAGATAGCGCCGCGCCCAGGCGGTGCTGAGCACCACATAGCGCGCGCCGCGCGGCGCGATGAAGGCGCCCCGCACTTCGCGCACGCCCGGCAGGGGATTGCGCAGCTTCAGATCACCCTGCCCCACACGCGTCACAGCCGCGTCCTTGGGAAAGCGCGGCAGGAAGCAGTTCTGGCCATAGGTCTCGATGGAGTCGCCGGGGCGGACATGCGCGACCATCCAGCTTTCGGCGTCATAACGCGGATCGAACAGCATGGCGGCGTTGATGGCGATGGCCTGGTGCAGCGCCAGCAAGGCCGTCACCGCGACCACACCCTGTGCCGTTCGCCGCAACCAGGGCCGGGCATGGCCGATCATCTCCACCGCGATGCCGATATAGACGCAGGCCAGCACGGCTTGCGGCAACAGGAAACGGTCATCGCTGCGCAGGGCGGCGAAGTTGAAGCAAACCGTAAAGGAGATGATGGCCAGCAGGGGCAGAAACCCTGCCACATTGCGCCGCGCACCTGTCAACCACACGCCAATGCCGGTCAGCCCTAGCGCGGCAAGTCCGTAACCATGCGCGTAAGTGCGCATCATGTCGCCCAGCAGCGCCGTCCAACCCGCAGGCCCATGCCAATATTCCGCATAGCTCTGGCTGGCGGGACCGGCGAGAAAGCCAAGGCGTTTCACAAAGCCGCCGGGATTGGTGATGGCGCCGTCCAGCAACAACACCGCAATCAGCGCAACCACTGCCGCCGGCAGCAAAGTCAGCGCGATCTTCCGCGCATTGGCGCGGGTCCATTCGTCCACCGCAAAACAAAAGATCAGGAACAGCGGCAGACTCAGCAAGAACAGGGCATAGGCCTGGTCCTTGGTCGCGACTGCGGCGGCGGCGAACAACGCCGCGCCCCACCAGCGCCGCACCTGTTGTTCGATCACCGCGCGCATGCACCACAGCAGCGACAGCAGTCCCCAGAACAGGTAGGGCACGTCCAGATTGCCGACCTGGCCATAATAGGTGAGCCCGAAATTCAGCGTGCAGGCGGCGGCGGCGAAAAGTCCCGCCCGCTTTCCCGCCACCAGCCGCGCCATCTCGTGCACGATACCGATGATGCCCAGCGACAGGACCAGGCTAACCAGCCGCCCTGTCACCGCGAACCAGGTCATGTGCTCCGGCTTGATGAATTCGCCGATCACGTCGGGCTGGCGCAGCGACGGTGCGTGCAGCAGCGCGATCACGATGCTGGGAAAATTCAGGATCGCCAGCCAGATCGCGTGCAGCGGCGGATAGGTGAAATAGGAACCGGGCTTCCAGGTCAGCGCCAGCGCCGTGAGAAAGTTGCGCGGCGTAAAGCCGTCATCGTCCCAGCCGTCCGACGCGGGCAGCCCCCAGGACAACCCGGCCAGGCGCAAACCCGCCGCCACCAGCAGGATCCAGAACAGCGGATTGCGCAGCCAGCCTCGCATCAGGCGCGCTCCCGCCTGACATCGATCAGCCAGGCCAGGCTGGCCACCGTTGCCGCCAATATCAGATCCGCCGCCGCCAGGATCACCAGCACCATGGCGACCGGCGTGACCGACACATTGGCCAGTCCCGCCGCGGCGATGCCGGCGCCGACAAAGATCAAATCCTTGTTGGGCACCAGCGGCAGCCGCGTCACCACCAGCCGCAGCGCGACGAATTGCAGGCAGGCCACCGCAGAGGGCAGCGCGCCGGACAATTCCCACAAACCGAACTCCACCGCCAGCACCAGCAGGCACCGGGTGAAATGAATCCCAAAAGTCGCCGCGATCTGGCGGCGGCTGAGCGCGGTGAACTTGCGATGGCCCAGCACCAGCACCAGACACAGCAGCAGCGGCACGGTGCCGATCAGCGCATAGAGCCAGGCATGGGCACCGACCACCGAGGGCAAGGCCAGCCCGCCTGTGCCCAGGAGCATCAGCAGCATGATATAGACCATCGCCAGCCCC
>CANCMM010000068.1:0-7799 GCA_947379335.1 Alphaproteobacteria bacterium
GCCGCCACCCGTTTTTTCATGAAGACCAACTATCACAAACCCAGCGACGACCTGAAACAGCCGATCCGCTATGATACGGGCGCCAAGTTTGCCCGGCTGAACGCCGCCATCACCCGCGAACTCGCGGATGGGCCGCGCCCGAGCTGGAATGCGGGCGACTTCTTTGCCGCCAAGTTCGCGAAGAAGCAGTAGCTACTTTAGCCCGCCCATTTTGCAGACCTCTTTCCACTCGGCGGGCTTTACCGGCTGCACCGACAGGCGGAAGCTGTTGACCAGGCTCATCTCCGCCAGCTTCGGGTTCACCTTGCAGTCCGCCAGGGTGACGGGCTTGGGCATGTCCTTCACCGCTTTCACCACCACAAGGCCGAACTGGCCTTTCTCGTCGGTGGGATCGGGCTGAAATTCCTCGATCACTTCGACGATGCCGACCACGGCTTTCTGTTCGTTGGAATGATAGAAAAAGCCCAGATCGCCTTTCTTCATCGCCTTCATGTTCAGCTTGGCGGTGTGGTTGCGCACCCCGCTCCAGGGCTCGCCCTTGGCGCCCTTTTTCTTCTGCATCTCCCACGACCAGGCGTCGGGTTCGCTCTTGAACAGCCAGTAAGCCATCTATTCCGCCTTTAATTTTCGGCTCATCAGCCGCAGCATGGCTTCGCCCGGCGGCAGCGCGCCGCTCAGCAGGTCGGCCATGGCTTCGGCGATGGGCATTTCAACATTGGCGGATTTTGCGCGCGCCACCAGCGCCGGCGCGGTGTCCACGCCTTCGGCAAGTGCCGCGCCGGGCTTTTCGCCGGCACCCAGCGCCGCGCCGAACGAAAAATTGCGCGACGACTTGCTGGTCGCGGTCAGCACCAGGTCGCCCAGCCCCGACAGGCCCATCAAGGTTTCGCGGCGCGCGCCAAGCGCCTCGCCCAGCCGCGCCAGCTCGGCAAAGCTGCGCGCCAGCAGCGCGGCGCGGGCATTTTCGCCCAGCCCCATGCCTTCGACCACGCCGCAGGCGATGGCATAGACATTCTTGGCCGCGCCCCCCAGCGCCACACCGGTCAGGTCATCGCTGGCATAGGGGCGGAAGCTCGCGCTGCCCAGAGCGGCCTGCAGTTGTGACGCCAGATCACCCTTGGCGGCGATGGTGACGGCGGTGGGAAGGCCGCGTGCCACGTCACGCGCAAAGCTGGGGCCGGAAAGAATGGCCAGTGCCGCACCCGGCAGCGCCTCGGCGGCGACTTCGGTCACCAGCTTGCCGCTGCCTTTCTCGATGCCCTTGGCGCAGATCACCAGCGGTTGGCCGGGTTTCAGATGGGGTTTGAGGGAATCGGCAAAGCGGTGTAGCACCTGCGCCGGCACTACCAGCAGCAGCGCGTCCGCCTTGCAGGCTTGTGCCAGATCGCCGGTGACGGCCAGGTCCTTGGGCAAGGTCACGCCGGGCAGGAAACGGTTGCCGCGCCCGGCGCGGATATCGGCCAGAACATCCTCCTCGCGCACCCACAAGCTCACCTGACGCCCGGCGCCATGGGCGGCCAGTGCGAGGGCGGTGCCCCAGGCGCCCGCGCCCAAAACCGCAATATGAGACAGGGAATCGGACATGAAGCTTGGGGAGTCTTGGGGTTGCTTATTCGGACGCGGAATCTATCTTGCCGCTGAACCAGCCGCAAATGGCCTCAATATCTCCATCTTGCCGTGTGAGCTTTGCTGATGCGCCGTTTAACCCTCGCCCTTGCCGCCGTCTGTTCCGTCGTCCTTTTGGGCGGTGCGGGTCAGCAGGCGCCTCAGCGCCTCTACCAGGCCTATAGCGATCAGGAAAAAGCCGATCTGGACCGGATCAGCGCCTATCTCAACGGCATCCACAGTTTGCGCGCCGGCTTCATCCAGATCGGGCCGCAAGGCGGCGTCGACCAGGGCGAAGTCGCCATCCAGAAGCCCGGCCAGATCCGTTTCGAATATCGCCCGCCCAGCCCGGTCTCCATCACCGCCACTGGCGGTCAGGTCTATGTCAAGAATTCCAAGCTCAACACGGTCGACAATTACGACCTGTCGGACACGCCGCTGGGGCTGCTGTTGAACGAATCCGTCGACCTGAAGACCAACAAGGCGGTGCTGGGCGTCATCGAACAGGAAGGCGCCATCATCGTGCGCGCCCGCACCAGCACCAATCGCAACAACTCCAACATCACGCTGATGTTCACCGCGCCCAATATCGAACTGCGGCAATGGACGGTCAAGGATGCCCAGGGCGGCAACACCACCGTGGCGCTGCGCAACCTGCAGGCCGGCGCCGCCCTGGATCCTGGGCTGTTCGCCGTGCCGGTGAAGGCACCGCGCCAGGCCAGCAACAGCCGGTGAAGACGGTCGGCATCGTCTGCGACCGCCGCATATCCGGCGACATGCCGGTGCACCAGGCCAACGACGAATATATCACCGCCATCCGCGATGGCGCTCGTGCCCTGCCGCTGCTGATCCCTTCGACCGATATGCCGTTGGATATCGCTGCGGTGCTGGGCGTTGTTGACGGCCTGCTGTTCACCGGCTCGCCCTCCAATGTCGCGCCTTTGCACTATGGCGCAATGGCGCGCGCCGGCACCGAACTTGACGAACGGCGCGATGCCACCGCCCTGCCGCTGCTGCGCGCCGCGAGCGCCACCGGCAAGCCGCTGCTGGCGATCTGCCGCGGCTTTCAGGAATTGAACGTCGCGCTGGGCGGAAGCCTGCACCAGCATGTGCATGAGATCCCCGGCCGGCTGGATCACCGCGAGCCGAAGGATGTCTCGCTGGAGGTGGAATACGGCCCCGCCCATGCCATCGCCATCGCGCCGGGCGGACTGCTCGCCCGTCTGTCGGGTCTGGCTGAAGCAAAAGTGAACTCGCTGCACCATCAGGGCATCGCCTGCCTGGCGCCAGGCTTGTCAGTGGAAGCCACGGCGCCGGATGGCCAGATCGAGGCGGTTTCGCTGGACGGGGCCAAGACCTTCCTGCTTGGGGTGCAATGGCATCCGGAATGGCAATTCGCCCGCGACCCGCTGAGCTGCGCCATATTTTCCGGCTTCGGCGCGGCCCTCTGACGGCTCCGGCGTCACATTCGTTCACAGCATCCTAAGACCTTCCTGTCAGTTTACACCCCATATTGCCTGTGGGGCCCCGCATGCCGCATCCCGCCCGTCTTCTGGGCTTCGCCTTCGCCAATGCCGATTTCCTGTTCGAGATGGACGCGCAGGGAACGATCCTGTTCGCCGCCGGCGCCGCCAACGACCTGGTGAAGGAAAGCGGCGACAAGCTGGTGGGCAAGCCCGCCGGCAAGCTGTTCAAGCCGTCCGAAGGCATCAAGTTCGCCACCTTCACCAAAGCCTTGAAGAACGGTGATCGCGCCGGTCCCTTCAAGCTCACCTTGGCGACCGGCGCCGAAGCCAACCTCGCCATGTTCCGGCTGCCGGACAATGGCGCGCATATCTCCTGCACCTTGGCGCGCCCCGGTTCGCGCCGCCCTTCGGCCGACATCGATCCCAAAACCGGACTGGCTTCGCGCAATGGCTTCCTGGCGGCCGCCGAACAGGCCGACGCAAAACAGGCGCTGACTTTGGTCAATGTGCCGGGCCTGCCCGAGCTTTGCGCCCAGCTTTCGCCGGACGGCGCCGACGCGCTGATGCAGCGCATCGGCGAAAGCCTGCAGACGGCGGGCGCCAGCAGCACGGGCCGCATTTCCGACACCAGCTTCGGCGCGCTGGCGCCGGCCACCCGCGGCACGCTGGATCTGGCAGGCAAGCTGGCCGAGGCCATCACCGCGGGCGGATTGTCGGCGCCCAAGATCACCGAAACCCGCATCGGCCTGCACGGCGCGGGCCTCAGCCCCGAACAGCGCATGCTGTCGCTGCGCTACGTGATCGACCGCTTTGCGCAGAAGGGCAAGCTGGATGCCAAGGGCGACATCTCCGACGCCTTTGCCGGCATGATGGACGAGACCCAGCTGCGCCTGGCGGAGATGACCCGCACGGTGGGCGAGGGCGCCTTCGAAATCGCCTATCAGCCGATCACCGACTTGGGCACAGCCAAGGTCTCGCATTACGAGGCGCTGGCGCGCTTCACGGGTCCCGAAGGCACCGGCGAGACCGTGAAGTTCATCGAGGCGCTGGGCATTGCCAATGTTTTTGACCTGGCGGTCGCCAACAAGGTGCTGGGCCTGATCGAACAGCAGCCCCATGCCCATGTTGCCTTCAATGTCTCGGGCGCCACCATCGCGTCCCCTGCCAGCTTCGGCATGTTGGCCGCGATCCTGGCCAAGCGGCGCAAATTGGCGCCGCGCACGTTGATCGAAATCACCGAAACCGCCGCCATCGCCGACCTGGAAAGCGCCGGCAAGGCGATCCAGGTGCTGCGCGAGATGGGCTATCGCGTGGGGCTGGACGATTTCGGCGCCGGTGCGGCGTCAGTGAATTACCTGCACGCCTTCCAGGTGGACTTCGTGAAATTCGACGGCGCCATGATCCAGAAGATCGGCAGCTCCAAGCGTGACGACGCGCTGCTGGCGGGCCTGGCCAAGCTGTGCGGCGAGATGGGTGTCACCACCATCGCCGAATGGATCGAAAGCGAATCGATGGCCAAGGCGGCCCACGCCATGGGTTTCCATCATGGTCAGGGCAAATGGTTGGGCGCCCCGATGCTGGAGATTCCCGCCGCGACGGTGTCGGTTGGCAAGCGCCAGGGGCTCAAAGAATCCTGGGGCTGAGAGTGTCTGCTGTCGCACACTGGCGGGCAAAAACCGGGTGATTTGGCCAAAAAAGGATATGACAGAAATAGCACTGTCATTATAAATCTGTCAGGTCTTCGAATATTCTTGAAACCTGTGGCATTCCTGCATAGTTTACCTCTCGAAGACGGCCTTGGGCTGCTGGCACTGCCCCCCGCTCGCTTTCAGCCCCCGTCTTCGCTGGGGTCGCCGGTCATCCCCTCCCGGCTTCCTCTCGCGCGATTTAAAGCGCATCTAGCCCCCGGCCCCCCGGCCGGGGGCCTTTTTTTTAAATCCGCACCCGCCTGAGCGTCAGGCTGAGCCGTCCGCCGCCCCGCAGCAGCCGTGACGTCCCGGGCCGGACGCGATCAATCCCGTGATAGGCGAGCCTGGCTGTGCCCCCAAAGGCGATCACGTCGCCGGAGGCCAAGGGGACGGAGGCGGTTTTGCCGCCTCTGCCCCATGTCCCATCAACAAAGGTCCCGCCGATGCGGAACAGGGCCTCGTCTCCCAACGACACGCCGATCACCGCCGCGCTGGTGTCCTTCTCATCCCGGTCCTGATGCAGGCCCATTTTCGCACCCGTACGGTAGAGATTGACCAGACAACATTCCGGCGGCGGCCCAGCATTGATCCGGTCCCAAAGCGCCAGCAGTGCGTCCGGGATTGCCGGCCAGGGCGCACCCGTCACCGGATGGACGCCCTGGTAGCGATAGCCGGCCTTGTCCGAGACCCAGCCCAGGGCGCCGAAATTGCTTTCCTCCACCGAAAAGGGCTTGGCGTTGCCGGGCATCACGGGGCGGTAAAGCGGCGCCTGTTCCAGCCGCGCCAGCACATCGTCCAGCAAGGCTTTCTGCTGCGGTGGAGAAAAGAATTCGCGCCACAGGAAGACATCCGGCGCGATCGTGAGTTTGCCTACCATTGCCTCGGTGAACGCGTGGGCGTGGTGAAGATCGCCGCATAGCTGCCGGCCAGGCCGTTTGCGTCCAGCCAGGCCTTCAGCTTCTCCGGCGTGTAATCCCGTGCGATCCAGCTTTTCAGCGGCGCCCCCTTCGCATCTTCGGCCGCGAAGTCCATGAACGCTCTCAGCCAGCGCTGATGCCGCTTGGGGAAATGCAGATAGGGAAAGCGGGCGAACTGTTCCATCGCCGCGCGTCTGGCGCCCCAGCCGTCACGATGGATCAGATACAGCGCGGCAGCGAAGCTGGTACGGTCCTGGCCGCCGGAGCATTTGAGCAGGAAGGGGCGCGGCGCTTCATCAAAGCTTTCGATCAGCCGTACCAGCATCTGCCGCGTCGGCAGCTTGCGCGAATCCAGCATGGCGTCCAGGTGCGCGATGCCCGCGTTTGTGGCGATGGCGGTTTCCTTTTGCCACCAGCCCAGATCGTCGTTGCGGCCGCGCAGGTTGATGATGGCGCGGATGCCGCGGCGTTTCAGGAACGGCTCCAAGCCCCCCGCCCAGTCCTGCATGGCGCGCGCCGCATCCCCCGGGGTCACCCAGTGGAAATTGTAGAGAATGTCACCGACACTTCGCATAATATGGAAGTAGCATATTTCAGAGGCGTCATGCGCATCACCCGTCAAATGTTGGTCCGCCGCTGGGCCATCACCTCCATTTCGGCGGCGCTGGTCTTTGCCGTGCTGCTGGCGCTGGACCTGCGGCTCAAGGCCCTGTCGGGCTTCGGCACCGCCGACCTGCAGAGCTATTCCACGGCAAACGAATACCGCCGCGCCTTCATGGCCTGGCCGTCGATGTATGCGGTGCGCGCGGGCTTCGACTGGGGGCTGGATTATCTTTTGATGCCGCTCTATGCGGCGTCGTTTTTCTATTCGGGCATTCTGGCCCGCGAGGCCTTCGCGCCGCGCCCAGGCCGGGCCCGCCGCATCCTCACCACCCTGGCGGCAGTGCCGCTTGCCGGCGCGCTGCTGGATGCGGGTGAGAACGGCCTGCAATTTTCCATGATGTTGTGGGGCGCCACCGACAGCTGGGTCGGCATCGCCGCCATGCTGAGCCACGCCAAATGGGCGGCCCTGGTAGTGGGGGTAATCCTGCTGGTGGGGGCGGTGATGGGGCAGGTCGCGGAACGCCAAAAAAGGGCAGCAAAAACCGGTCCTTGACCCCACAGGTTCTTTGCGTATATTCCGCCGCTCTCCGGGGGACTCGCTCCCTCTGATAAACAATTATTTTCAAAGGTTTAGACCATGTACGCGGTCGTCCGCACTGGCGGAAAACAGTATAAAGTGGCCAAGGACAGCGTCCTGAAGGTCGAAAGCCTAACCGGCGATGTCGGCTCCAAGCTCGACTTGGAAGTCCTGATGCTGGGCGGCGACACGCCGAAGTTCGGCGCGCCGCTGGTTTCTGGCGCGTCCGTCCAGTGCGAAATCGTCGAGCACGGCCAGGGCGAGAAGGTCATCGCCTTCAAGAAGAAGCGCCGCAAGAACACCCACCGCAAGCGCGGTCACCGCCAGCACTTCACCAAGGTGAAGGTGCTGGGCATCACTGCCGGTTAAAGGACTAGTCGTATGGCACACAAGAAAGCCGGCGGTTCCTCGCGCAACGGGCGCGATTCCAACCCCAAGATGCTGGGCGTGAAGCTGTTCGGCGGCGAAGCCGTCGCCGGCGGCAATGTCATCGTGCGCCAGCGCGGCACCAAGTTCCACGCCGGCGAGAATGTCGGCATGGGCAAGGATCATACGCTGTTCGCCCTGGCCGAAGGCCGCGTGGCGTTCAAGACCGGTTTCCGGCGCCGCACTTACGTGTCGGTCGTTCCGGCGATGGCTCCGGCCAAGACGGCGGCGGAATAGGCGGCTGAAGACATAGGCCGCCACTCAATGTGGCGGCCCGTTATGCGAGGGAGATGGTCCGCCATCTCCCTTTTTTATTCCTCGCACAAAAGGAATTGCGGGGATGTCATGTGCATTCTGGAGAGCGAAAGACTGAGTTTGAGGCCGCCCAGGCCGGCGGAGATCGAGGCGATGGCGGTGTGGCTGAGCGACTATGACGTCAACAAGCTGACGTCGCGTGTGCCGCATCCTGATGGCGAGGAGCATGCCGAGGAGTTTCTCGCCATGCCGCCCGATGGCC
>CANCMM010000069.1:0-7695 GCA_947379335.1 Alphaproteobacteria bacterium
CGTCTTCCAGCGCGCGGCGCTCCAGGTGATAGAACAGTGTCTCGGTCACGACTCGTAATGTTCCTTAAGCAGCCGGTTCAGCAGCCGCACGCCCCAGCCGGTGCCCCAGCTGGGAATGGTGACCTTCTGTTCGCCGTCCTGCCAGGCGACGCCGGCGATATCCAGGTGCGCCCACACCGTGTCTTTCTCGATAAAGCGCAGCAGAAACTGGGCGGCGGTGATGGCGCCGGAATTGGCGCCGCCGATATTCTTCATGTCGGCGATCTTGGAGCGGATCATCTTGTCGTAAAACGGATCCAGCGGCAGCTGCCACACCCGCTCGCCGGTATAGCGCCCGGCCGCCTGGATGTTCGCCACGATTCCATCATCATTGGAAAACACGCCAGCATGTTCATAACCCAAGGTCGCGACGATGGCACCCGTCAGCGTAGCCAGATCGATCACCGCCTTGGGCTTGAAGCGGCGCTGCGTGTAAGTCAGCGCATCGGCCAGCACCAAACGACCTTCGGCATCGGTGTTCAAGACTTCGATGGTCTGGCCCGATAGCGACGTCAGCACGTCATCGGGGCGGAACGAGGTGCCGTCCGGCATATTCTCCACCAGGCCGATCACGCCCACGGCATTGACCTTGGCCTTGCGCGACGCCAACGCCAGCATGGTGCCGGTGACGGCGGCGGCGCCCGCCATGTCGCCCTTCATGCCCTGCATGCCGGCGCCGACCTTGATCGAAAGCCCGCCAGAATCGAAACACACGCCCTTGCCCACCAGCGCGATGGGCCTGGCGGATTTCTTGCCGCCGTTCCACTGCATGACAACCAGCTGGCTTTCCTTATCACTGCCCTGGCCCACGCCCAGCAGCGCACCGAAGCCCTGCTTCTTCATTTCGGCTTCGCCCAGGATTTCGACTTTCACGCCCAGCTTGCCCAGCTGCGCCTTGGCGCGGCGCGCGAACTCGGCCGGGTACAAGACATTGGGCGGCTCGTTCACCAGGTCGCGCGCCAGGAAGATGCCGTCGGCCACCGCCGCCAGACCCGCATGCGCCTTCTTCGCCGCACCCACCTCCGGCGTGGCGACACGCAAGGTCTTCAGCTTCTTCTCAAACTCATCCAGGTTGCGGGTGCGGTACTTGTCGAAAGTGTAACTTTTCAGCTTGGCGCCGAATGCCAGATGCGCCGCCAGTTCGCCCTTTTTCACCTTGGCGCCCTTGGGCACATCCACCTCGATGCGCGCGCTGCTTTCGCCCACCGCATGCAGGCGCGCCACGATCTGCGCGCCAAGCGTCTCCAGCCCCTTCTCATCCAGCAGTTCGGGCTTGCCCAGCCCCGCCAGTATCAGGCGCGAGGTGGCCATGCCGGCCGGCGCCACCACCTCCAGAATCTGACCCGCCTTGCCGCTGAAGCGCGAGACTTTCAGGGCGCGGCTGATCGCGCCGCCGCTGGCCTTGTCCAGCCGGACCGCCGCCGGCAGCAGGGCGCTGCCTTCCGCGGCCCCGACCACCCAGGCGCCGCCTTCGCGGGCTGTGACATCGCTGGGCGCAACAAAGGAAATCTGCATGCTATATCTCCGGGCAAGGACGGGGTATTTTGGCGAAAATACTAGTTCTGATACTAGTTTAGGTCGAATCCGCGCCGACCTCCAATAAGGGTTCCCCAAAGGCAATGAAGGTCATGTCAGACCCGCGTCCAGAGGCGCCCCCGGCGCCCCGGGTCAGAAGAGCGGGCCTACTGCGCCCGCCGCGGCTATCCGTCTATATCCTGGTCCAGCTGTTGGGCCCGGTGGCGGTGCTGACCCTGCTGCTGACCAGCGTGATCTGGCTGGTCTCGATCCTGCCGCTGCTGGACCTGGTGATCAATCGCGGCCAGTCGGCGCCGACCTTCCTCTATCTCATCCTGCTGTACCTGCCGACCCCACTGGCGATCATCATGCCCATCGCCTTTTTCTTCGCCGCCCTTTTCACCCTGCACCGGCTGCAGGGCGACAGCGAGTTGATCGTGATGGCCTCGGCCGGCTATTCGCTGCGCCAGCTGGCCGCCCCGGTGCTGGCCTGTGCCGCCATCGTCATGGCGCTGACTTACGCGTGCGTACTGTACCTGATGCCGGCGGGCCAGCGGGCGTTGCGCGACAAGGTGCTGGATATCCGCGCCGACATGGCGGGCGCGCTGCTCAACGAAGGCGAGTTCAATCCTGCCGCACCCGGCCTGACCGTGTTCCTGCGCCAGCTGGGCAGAAATGGCGAGATCAAGGGCATCCTGGTGCATAACAACCAGGACCGGAAGCGGCCCATCACCTACATCGCCGAGAAAGGCATTCTGGCCCAGACGCCGGCGGGCACGCGTCTAATCATGCTGGACGGCACCATCGAGACCAGCGCGCAAGGCGGCAAGCAGCTCCAGGTTCTGCATTTCGAGCGCGACACGGTGAACCTGGACCAGTTCGCGGCGCCTTCGCGCAACACCTTGCGCAAGATTGACGAGCGCTCGCTCAGCGACCTGCTATGGCCGCCGGAAACCCAGGGCGTCACCGACCGCATCCGCAACCAGTTCTTTGCCGCCGCGCATGACCGGCTGTCCCAGCCGCTTTACTGCATCGCCTTCGCCCTGATCGCATTGGCGGCGGTGATGCGGGGGCGGCGCCAGCGCGGCAGCATCGCCCTGCGCCTCACCATGGCCAGCCTGGCGGCAGCGGGTTTGCGCATCGCCGGCTATGGCGTGATGGGCGTTGCGCAGCACAACCAGGCGCTGGTCATCGTCTTTTATCTTTTGCCGCTGCTGGGCGCAGCCGCCGCCATCGCGGTGCTGGCGGGCTATTCGCCCTCCTCCCTGCGCGAACGCTTCAAGGTGCGGACGGCATGAGCTGGTCCTGGACCCTTTACCGCTATCTGGCGATCCAATTCCTGCTGGGCGTGACGGTGGTCTATTCGCTGTTCCTGGCCATGGCTTTTTCCATCGACGTGGTGGACCTGCTGAATCGTACCGCCGGGCACAGTGTTTCGACCTCGGTGGCGATCGGCATGGCGGTGCTGCAGCTGCCGGATCTGGGCCAGAAGATGCTGCCCTTCGCCATTCTGCTGGGCGGGGTGTTTACCTTCGTGCGCCTGTCGCGGTCGCGCGAACTGGTGGCGACGCGGGCCGCCGGTGTCTCGGCCTGGGATTTCCTGTTGCCACCGCTCACCGTGGCGGTGCTGATCGGCGTCGCGTCCGTCACCCTGTTCACGCCCATCTCGGCGCGGATGTTTTCCGAGTTCGCGGGGCTGGAAGCGCGCTACGTCAAGGGCGAGGAAAGCCAGCTCTCCGTCTCGATCAACGGGCTGTGGCTGCGCCAGGGCGATGTCCACCAGCAATCGGTGATCCATGCCCTGCGCGTCGCCCAGCAGGGCGAGCATCTGGAGGATGTCCTGGTGCTGCTCTATGGCGCAAACGACAAGTTCCAGGGCCGCATCGACGCCAAGTCGGCGCAGCTGGGCGACCATGTCTGGACCTTGAACAATGCCTGGGTGTCGGGCACCGGCGGCGCGCCCGTGCATCATGACAGCTACACCCTGCCCACCACCCTGACGCCGGAACAGATCGTGGAAAGCTCCACCGCGCCCGATGCGCTGTCCTTCTGGGACCTGCCCGGTTACATCCGCGCCGCCCAGGCCGCAGGCTTCTCGGCGTCGCGCTACCAACTCTATCTCTACAATCTCTATGCCCTGCCCGCCTTGTTCGCGGCCATGGTGTTCATGGCGGCCAGCTTTTCGCTGCGGCTGGGACGCGAAGGCGGCGTGGCAAAAGTCATTCTGCTGAGCGCCGCCTGCGGCTTTGGCGTCTATTTCTTCCAGGACCTGACCACCGTGCTGGGCCGTTCCGGCGCGGTGCCGCTGCTGCTGGCGGCCACGGCGCCGGCCCTGGCCTCCATCCTGATCGGCATGACGCTCGTCTTCAGCCAAGAGGACGGATGATGCGCGCGACCGGGTTGCGTCTTGGCCTGCTGGGCGCCTGCGCCATGATCCCGCTGATCGCCCAGGCGGCGCAGATTCATGTCGGCACCGTCAAGGCGCCGGCCAAGAACGCGCCCATGCTGCTGCAGGCGGACGAAGTCGTCTATGACAGCGACAGCAAGACGGTTTCGGCGCTCGGCCATGTCGAGATCGTGGATGACGGCCGCACCCTGCTGGCCGAGCGGGTCGATTATGACCAGACAAACGACAAGGTGACGGCGCGCGGCCATGTCAGCATCACCGATGCCAAGGGCAATGTCGCTTTCGCCGACCATGTGGTGCTGACCGATCATATGCGCGACGGCGCGCTGTCGGGCTTCGGCGCCCTGATCGGCAAGACCGGCCGGCTGGCGGCGCGCAGCGCCCGGCGCGTCGGAACCACCGTGACCGCGCATCGCACCGCCTACAGTCCCTGCAAGATCTGCAACCAGCCCGGCCAGCGCACGCCCTTGTGGCAGGTCAAGGCCGAACGCGTGGTCTATGACCAGGAAAAGCACAAGGTGCGCTTCAAGAGCGCCACCATTTCCGTCGAGGGCGTGCCGGTCGCCTGGCTGCCATCCTTTTCGGTATCCGATCCCACGGTGCGCTACGCCACTGGCTTGCTAACGCCGGAAGTCGGCAACTCCACCAAGATCGGCTACTTCACCCGCCTGCCCATCTATGTCGCGCTCTCGTCCAGCCAGGACATGACTGTGGCGCCGATGTTCTCCACCAAGGGCGGCGAAGTGCTGGAGATGGAATACCGGCAGCGCTGGAACAATAGCGGCATGTGGTTCCAGGGCAGCGGCGCCTACAATCCCAATGGCGGGCTGGCGGGCTCACCCGGGGCGCAGACCTTTGGCCACATCTTCGGCTCCGGCCGCTTCATGCTCAGCGAAAACTGGCGCACCGGCTTTGACGTGGCGGCGACCAGCAACAACGCCTATATGCGCTTCTACGATATTTCCTTCCTGGACCGGCTGACCAACGACGCCTTCATCGAAGCCACGCCAGGACGTTCGCGCTTCGCCCTGACCAGCTATTACTTTCAGGGCCTGCGCTCCACCGACGTTACCTCGCGCATTCCCTTCGTCCTGCCGCGACTGGAGATGTCTTGGATCCCGACCCAGAAAGTACTGGGCGGTTCCTTCCGCGCCGACCTGAATGGCGTCTCCATCGGCCGCGACAACCAGCGCAACGACCAGCGTTTCACCGGCGAGCTGAACTGGAAGAAGCCGTTCGTGCTGGACAATGGCCAGCTCTGGACCGTCGTGACCGACGCCCGCGGCGATGCCTATCACTTCGACACGCCGGTGGCCGGCCCGGCCCGCACCACCGACAGCACATTGGAACGCGGCACCGCCTATGTCGCGCTGGACTGGCGCTGGCCCTTTGTCGCCGAAGGGGCCACACAAGGCCATTCCTACATCGTGCAGCCCATCGCCCAGTTCATTGCCCAGCCTTATGGCGGCAATCCGCGCGGGCTTCGTATCGAGGATTCCCAGGCTTTTGAATTCGACGACAACAATGTCTTCAGCTTCAACCAGGTGCCGGGCTATGACCTGATCGAAAGCGGCCCGCGCGCCAATGTCGGCGCCATGGCCGAAGCGCTGTTTCCCGGTGGCAAGGTCGAGGCCCAGGTCGGCCAGACCTATCGGTTGAAGCGCGATCCGCTGTTCGCTTCCTTCTCGGGCAACAGCGGCACCTCGTCCGACCTGGTGGGCAGCTTTTCGGTCAAGTTCCCGCATCTGGACATCACCGACCGCTGGGACGTGGACCGCGGCAACGGCACGGTGCGGCGGCATGAAGTTTATGTAACCGGAAGCTATGCCCGCTCCTCGCTGCAAGTCAGCTACGTGAACCTGCCACCTCAGGTCACCGCTCTGGGCCTGCCCAGCCGCGAAGAAGTGAACGCCCAGGCCGACGTGAATGTGTGGCGCAACTGGCAGGTGTTCGTGGCCGCCCAGCGCGACCTCAGCAATGCCCAGTTCCTGAACACCGAATATGGCCTGGGCTATGAGGACGAATGCCTGGCCATTTCGCTGGCCTACCGGCGCAAATACACTTCGGACCTGATCCTGGG
This sequence comes from Alphaproteobacteria bacterium, assembly GCA_947379335.1. Classification (GTDB taxonomy): domain Bacteria; phylum Pseudomonadota; class Alphaproteobacteria; order Micropepsales; family Micropepsaceae; genus Rhizomicrobium. The sequence goes on from CANCMM010000069.1 coordinate 6,042, forward strand.
CGTGCCGCCCTCCACCTCGGTGATTCTGCGCTTCAGCCTGAAGACCGGGGACAGTGCGATCCAGCCCTTCTCCCTGTTCCCGCGGGATGTTTTCGCCCTGACTCACCCCTAGACACGCCTCTAAAAGCCGCCTTCCGCTAGGGGTTTTCGCAACTGCTCAGTTTTCCTTGATTGCGGCGGGATTTTCCGTATTTTAGCAGCAGGTTAGGGGTCTGACAGCGTCAGCGTACAGACGCGGAGCGCCTTTACGATCCCACTTTTGCGGCCAAAGATCAGACGATGAGAATTGCCACCACCCTTTTGCTGGGCGCTGCCGTACTGGCTGGCGGATGCGTCGCGTCGCTGGCCCAGGATTCCGGTTTCAAGCCGGTTCCGGCCGTGGCGCCGCTGCCGTCAAAGGCCCATACACAAACCCAGCCCACGACCAAGCTTGCCGCCTCCAGGCGGGCCGCCGCGCCGGAAGGCGCCATCGCGCCTGCCGTGGGAGCCGCCGTCAAGCCGGCCGGCGACACCCCGCCCAGCGCGGACGCACCGCCCACCGCCAACGCGCCCACCGCCACGGCGGCCGATGGCACGGACAAGCCCGACGCCCCCCGGGACACCAATGGCGATCCCGTGGTGCAGGAAGCCAAGAACAACAATGCCGCCGTGATCGACGCGGCCGCGGAAAAGGCTGCCGCAGATTCCGATTCCATCGTCGCCACCGTCAATGACGAATCCATTTCGGACTTCGAACTGCGTCAACGCGTTTCATTGTACCTGGCGCTGAACGGCTTCAACCAGGCGCAGCTGACGGCAGAGCAGAAGACCCGCATGCGCGGCCAGATCCTGGAACAGCTGCAGGCCGAGAAGGTCCAGTTGCAGGAAGCGGTGAAAAAGAAGATCACCGTCAGCCCCGTCGAAGTCGACAGGCGCCTCAACGCCATGATGCAGGAATATCGTTTCACCATCGAGCAGCTGCGCCAGAACCTGATCAATGCCGGCGCCAGCGAGGAAGCGCTGCGCGCCCAGATCACCGCGTCTATCGCCTGGCAGAAGACGGTACAGGACGAGTATGGCGACCGGGTGAACGTCACCGACGAAATGGTGGCCGTGGAAATGGCGCGCTATGCCGATGGCGCCAACAAGCCGCACTATCACGTGATGGAGATTTTCCTTCCCGTCGACAATCCCGAGCAGGACGCCAAGGTCAAGAAGGACGGCGAGGAAGTCGAAAAGCAGCTGCATCAGGGCGCGCCCTTCCCCGTGGTGGCGCGCCAGTTCAGCCAGCACCCTACCGCGGCGACCGGCGGCGACATGGGCTGGATCAATGAAGGCCAGCTGGCGCCGGAACTGAACACTGTGCTGGCCAAGATGGACGTGGGCTCGATCAGCGAGCCGGTCCGTTCCACCGGCGGCTATTACGTGCTGGGCCTGCGCGAACGCCAGGAACCGCTGGGCACCAAGATTTCCGACGCGCCCACCGGTCCCACCGGGCCGGCCGGTACCTTGCCGCTGGCGCGCCTGCTGCTGCCGGTGGACCCGCGCGCGCCCAAGCAGCAGATCGAAGAAATCATGAAGGTGGCGTTTCAGATCCAGCAGCACTATCAGAGCTGCAAGCAGCTGGACGAACTGCACGGCAAGATGAATGGCAGCGTCTATATGGAGCTGGGCG
>CANCMM010000070.1:0-7685 GCA_947379335.1 Alphaproteobacteria bacterium
TTGGTGAACTCGGTCGCCAGATCGACGGTCGAAGCTTCCAGCGAGTTGGCCGCGATCGCGCCCGCCGCACCGGTATTGGCCAGATTGACGTTGGCCGCGCCCGAGGACTTGGTGGCGATATAGGCGTTGCCGCTCACCTGGCCCAAACCATCCGGATTGGTGAAGGTGGCGACCGGGACCTTGTAGACGTCTTGCGCCAGGCCGTTGGAGAACTGCGCCGTCACGGTGCCGTCCTTGGCGATGGTCACGCCAGTGACGTTGCCGAAAGCCGAACCGTCCGGCGTGGTGCCGTTCAGCGAGGAGGCGGCGTCGAACTGGGTGAGGCCGGAGGTCGACCCCACGGTGCCCAAATTGACCGCGATGGTCTGGGCGGCCAGCCCCGTGGAGGCGGCCCACGGAATGGTCAGGTTGAAGTTGCCGGTCGGAGTGGCCGCGCCGTTGACGTTCTTCAGGGTGCCGTCGGAATTGAAGGTGACGGTGCCGGTACCGATCGGGTTGGCGCTGGAGATGTTGGCGGCGGTGCCGGCATAGGCCGCTTCATAGGCCCAGGCGTTGGCGCCGGTCTTGACGAACGACATGGTGACCGGCTGGCTGCCGCCCAGGCTGTCATAGACATTGACGGTGCGCTGGAAGTCCGGCGTCACGGCACCAGACGTCATCTGGCCGGTGGTGTAGCCGGCCACCAGAGTCGAGCTGGATTGCAGGTTGGCCTGGATGCCCAGCTTGGCGGTGGCCTGTGCCTTGCCCGACAGGCTCGACACATTGATCAGGCTCAGCGCGCTGGTGCTGGTGGGAACGTTGCCGGCGGAATCCAGCTTGTAGCCCAGCAAATACAGGCCCGCAGCGTTCTTCAGGCTGCCCGTTTCGTCAGGCGTGAAGCTGCCGGCGCGGGTATATTCCTGCTGGGCGGTGGGGCTGGAGTTGGAAGCCACCACAAAAAAGCCATTGCCCGAGATCGAAAGATCGGTGGGCGACGAGGTCGAAGTGGGCAAGCCCTGTGTGGTGACGTCCTGGCTGATCACCGAAGCGACGCCGGCCGAGGAATTCCCGGAAAGGCCCGGAGCGTTCAGGAACGTCTGGAAGTTCACCGTCTGGTTCTTGTAGCCGACGGTGTTGACGTTGGCGATGTTGGACGAGGTTGCGCCCAGCGCGTTGGCGTTGGCGGCAAGGCCGGCGACGCCGATATTCAAAGCTCCATACAGACTCATTTTACTTTTCCTTCAGGGGCGGATGAGAGGTATTCGACCGTGTCCGCCTGAGGTTTGGTACCGTTTCTCGGCACCCTTGTTTGGTTCAAAGTGGGTATTTCAAAACTCCAAATTTAGTTGGCGACCGCAGCGATATCGCTGAGGTTCACTTCCATGCTTCCGATGACCAGCTTGGGTGTGCCGCCGGTCATGTCGATCTGGGTGACCACGCCGGCGCTGGCGACCGAGCTGGTGACGGTGCCGCCCGCGCCGCCGGTGGCGGCAACATTCAGGGTGTAGGCGCCGTCGGCGAGCTGGTTGCCGTTATTGTCCTTGCCGTTCCAGCTGAAGGTGTGGTTGCCCGCGGTGGTTTCGCCGGCGCCGGTATAGACAAGCTTGCCGTTCGCGTCGGTGATCGAGACCTGGTTGGTCGCTGCGGCGGCTTCCAGATTGTAGGTCCAGTTGGCCGAGCCATTGGTGAGCGCGGCGTTGCCGTTGAGGATCGAAACCTTCTTGCCCAGATAGCCGGTGGTGACGGCGGCGGCGTTGCTGGTGCCCTGGCTGATCAGGGTCTTGAGGTTGGTGTTGGAGTCGATCTGCTGTTCAACCTGGCTGTACATCACAAGTTGCTGGGTGAAGGCGTTGGAATCCATCGGGCTGGTGGGATCCTGGTTCTTCAGCTGCGAGGTGAGCAGGGTGAGGAAGGTCGAGAAGTTGCCCGACAGCTGTTTCATCGCGTCCGGGGTGGTCGCGGAGGCAGCGGCGGCGGAGGTGGGCGAGACGGTGGTCATGGCGTGTTCCTTTAAACCCTGATGTCCAGCCGGCCGTCGGCAACGCTGCGATAGGCGGCGCTGGTGGCGGTGGCGTCGATGGAAGTGGTGGCGGAAAGATTGAAGTTGCGGGCTGAGCCGCGATTGCCGCCGTTACTGGCGTTGCTGTCCTGGCCGCCCTGGTGGCGCAGCGAGAAATTCAGACCGTCCTGAGACACGTCCAGGCCGGCTTCGCGCAGGGCGCGGGTCAAGGCGGGCGCGTCCTTCTGCAGAAGATCAAGCGTCTGTTGCTGGTCGGCGGACAAATGCGCGCTGGCCTTGCCGGTAGCATCAATAGAGAGGCGCACTTCGACGCGGCCGAGTTCCGGCGGGTCCAGGCGGATATCGAATTGCTTGGCGCCCGACTGCGACTTGGCGGCGATTTCCACCGCCAGCGCCGGAACGTTGGGCGTGGGCTGGGCGGAAACCTGCACGTGCTGGGTCACGGCCGGGGCGGCGGTTTGCGCCGACGGCTGGGCTTGCGGCGCGGTCAGGGAATTGACGGCCTGATGATTGGTATCGGCAGGGCGCGCCGCGTCATGCGTGGCGGCCGCCTTGGCATTCAGGGCGGCGTTGGCGGCATCGGTCTTGGTGTCGGCGGCGTTGTCCGCGGCATCGCCGGCCTTGGCCTTGATATCGGCTGTCTTTGTATCCGTCTTGGCGTTGTCGGCCTTGGCAGGCTTGCCGGCCGGCTTGGCGGCGGGCGTGGTGGCCGCGGCCTGGGCATCCTGCGCCTGGTCTTCATCAGCGGCAGGTGCGGCGGGCGCATTGTTCTGCGCGGCCTGCGGGGCCGCCTTGGTATCCTGGGCTTCGCCGGTGGCGGCGATTTCGTCCGCATCGGCGGAATCGTCATTGGCGGCCGTAATCGCGGCGCCCGGCTGGGCGGCCTGCTGGATTTGCGGGTTCACCGGCTGGGGCGCGGCGGCCCGATCCTGAGCGACAGCAGCCTCAACATCCTGGGCGGCATCGTCCGGCTTGTCTGTGCGGGCGATCTTGTCGTCGCTCTTGTCCGACTTGTCGGTCTTGACGGCCTGAACGGGTTTGGCCTGCGCCTGGTTGGAGGCGTCAGCCTTGTTGTCTGTCTTTGCGGAAGGCTTGTCGGCGTCCTTCTTGTCGTCATGCGCATCCTTGTGCGCTGCCTTGGCCGCATCCTTGGGCGCAGCGTCCTGCACCAGGATCGCGAAGGGCGATGCCGCGTCGGCCTTGTTGGTGTCCGGCTTGTTCTGCGCCGCATGCAGGTGGGCAGAAGAAATCCGGGATGTCGCTGACGCTCGCACGAATGGCAATCCGATAATGATCCGGCAGAACCCATCGCAAGCACCGGGCCAGATTTGGCACCGCGATTTTGTTGGCCTTTTCGGCAGGCAGGGTCATGGCGAGAGCATAAAAAGACGGGCAGGACCTGCCGGTGCGGCAAACTCTGCCGCCCGGACCCGTCCTCCTGAACAGTGTAAAACCCCAGCAAAACCGGGCAAAAATCACCCCTCATAAGTGGCACGGTGCTTGCGAAAGGTTGTTCGGAACAAAAGCATTCGGACACCCTGTGAGCCTGAACGGAATCGCCGCCAGTGCCATCAGCGCGCTCAAGACCAACAGCGCCGCGCTCAGCGTGGTGTCGAACAACGTCGCCAACCTGAACACCCAGGGCTATGCCCGCCGCATCGTCAACCAGCAGACTTTGTCTGCCGGTGGCCAGCTCATGGGCGTGGACATTGCCAGCATCCAGCGCGTCACCAACCAGTTCCTGGCCCAGGAACAGTTGTCGGCGGGCGGGGCTGCTTCGCAATACGACACCATGGCCGGCCTGTTCTCGCAGTTGAACGGCCTGCTGGGTGGTCCGGGCGACAACCAGTCGCTCGCCACCGGCCTGACCAACCTGTCGGCGGCTTTTGCCACCGCGTCCCAGGCGCCCACCTCTTCGGCCAGCCGCACCGGGGTGATGAATGCCCTGAACGGGTTGGCTTCGGGCTTCTCCACCGCCTTCAGCACCATCTCCTCGCTGCAGACCCAGATCGACCAGCAGGCGGTCAATGCGGTGGCCTCGACCAACACGCTGATCAAGCAGATCTACGACCTGAACAGCCAGATCAAGACCGCCAATGCCGGCGGCGATCAGGCCAGCGCGCTGCTCGACCAGCGCGACGTGGCGCTGAACAACTTGGCGCAGGTGATGGGCATCAAGACCAGCACCAATGCCGATGGCAGCATGAACGTCTCCACAACGGACGGCATGAATCTGGTTTCGAACACTTATGCCAAGCTGGCCTATTCCGGCGGCGCCCAGAACGGCGCCTATGGCAACATGACCATCCAGGACATCAATCCCGCCAATGGCAGCCTGATCGGCTCGCCCATGCCGCTGGATCCCCATCTGTCGGGCGGCTCGCTGAAGGGCCTGATCGACATGCGCGACCAGGTGCTGGGGGGATTGAACCAGACCCTGGGCAACCTGGCGCAGCAGACCTCTTTGGCGTTCAACGCCCAGGCCAATGCCAATGCCAGCTATCCGCCGCCCACCTCGCTTACGGGCCGCGACACCGGACTGCTCGGCACCGACGCGCTGAATTTCTCCGGCAAGACCACGCTGGCCGTGACCGACGCCAGCGGCAAGCTGGTGTCGCGCATTGATGTGAATTTCACCGCCGGCACCTTGTCGGTGAATGGCGGCGCCTCAAGCTCGTTGGGTTCGCCTGCTACCATCACCAGCTTCACCGCCGCGCTGAACACCGCACTGGGCGGCGGCGGCAGTGCCAGCTTCGCCAACGGCCAGCTTTCGATTTCCGCCACCGGCGGCAACGGTATCCTGGTGCAGGATGACGCCACCACGCCGTCGTCGCGTGGCGCCGCCGGCTTCTCCCAGTTCTTCGGCCTGAACGATGTGTTCCAGAGCCAGGTTCCGTCCATTACCAGCACCGGGCTTGTCGCCGGCGACGCCAGCGGCATCGCCGCGGGCGGGGTGATCTCGCTTTCGCTCAAAGGCCCGGGCGGCGACATCGCCCGGAATGTCAGCGTCACCACCACGGCTGGCCAGACCATCGGCAATATCGTGACGGCGCTGAATACCGCCATGGGCGGCGCGGCCACTTTCACCTTGAACAGCGATGGCTCGATCTCCACCGCCACCAGCGCGCTATATCCGGGCTATTCGCTCAATGTGACGGGCGACACGACCCAGCGCGGCACCACCAATATGAGCTTCAGCCAGGTCTTCGGCCTGGGCGCCAATGCCCAGTCGTTGCAGGCCAGCGCCTTCAGCATTACCTCGGCCGTGACCGCCAATCCCGCGCGCATCGGTTTTGCCAGCCCGGCGATCACGGGCACCAGCGTGGCGGGCGACACCATCGTGTCGGCCGGCGACAATGCCGGCGCCATCGCGCTGCAGAATGTCATCACCAAGAGCCAGAGCTTCCATGCCGCCGGCGGCATCGCCGCCCAGGCTTCGTCGCTGTCCGATTATGCGGCGACCTTCTACCAGAACCTGTCCACCCAATCGAACGCCATCACCGCCAACCAGACCACCCAGGACGACAGGCTGGCGGAAGCCAACAGCCGCGTCTCTTCCAATTCGGGCGTGAACCTGGACGAAGAGTTGACCAACCTGTCGTCGTACCAGCAGGCCTATGCCGCGGGCGCACGCATTCTGTCGGTGGTGGACTCGCTGTACCAGACCCTGCTGCAGATTCAGTAAGGATAGACCATGAGCATTGACCGCGTCGCCACATCCGCCCAGACCGCCTATTTCCTGGCCCAGATCACCAATGCGGGCAACGCGCTGGACAAGACCCAGGAACAGATCGCTTCCACCAAGAAAGCGACCACCTATGCCGGCTTCGGCGATCAGACCCAGGTGCTGACCGCGACCTTGTCGGTCAATGCGCGCAACGATGCCTATACCACCGCGACCAAGTTCGCCGTCACCCAGACTGACTTGCAGGACACGCAACTGACCAGCCTGTCCAGCCTGGTGACCAGCCTGAAGAAGGCGGTCAGCGATTCGGTGGCCAACAACGACGCCACGGGCCTGATGACCCAGGTGCAGAACATCTTCACCCAGGCCAGCGCCATCCTGAATTCCAAGGACGCCAACGGCGACTACATCTATGGCGGCGGCAAGACCGACGTCGCGCCGGTGACGGTGAATTCGCTTGCGGCGCTGCAGGCGCTGCCTTCCACCGCAGCCGCCTTCGCCAATGGCAACCTGCAGAAATCCGTTCAGGTCGCCGACGGCATCAATGTCAGTTATGGCGTCACCGCCTCCGGTGTCGGCACCGACCTGATGCAGATGCTGAAAGACATCAGCACCTTCGATGCCGGCGGCAGCGGCAACTTCAATGCCGCCACCAGCCTGACCACGGCGCAAAACACGTTCCTGACCAATGCCATCGGCCAGACCACCACGGCGGGTGTCAACCTGAACGCCGCCACGGCCGCCAACGGCTATGTCTCCAACCGCCTGACCGATGCCCAAACCCAGCAGGCCTCGATGACCACGCTGTACAAGGGCTTTGCCTCGGATATCCAGGACACCGACATGGCGGACGCCGCCACCCAGCTGTCGCTGAACCAGACCCAGTTGCAGGCGGCGCTGCAGGTCACGGCCGGGTTGCACCAGCTTTCGCTGCTGAATTACCTGCCGGTTTCGGGTCATTAATCGCTTTTTCTTGCGGTTTTCCGGGGCCAGTCCTATAGGACCGGCCCATGCAGGAAACTGTTCTCAAGCCCGGAAGTCGCATCGTCGCTGCCATGTCCGGCGGCGTGGATTCCTCCGTCACTGCGGCACTGCTCAAGAAGCAGGGCTACGACGTGGTCGGCATCACCCTGCAGCTGTATCCGGAAGACAAGACGCCGGCGCGCAAGGGCGCCTGCTGCGCCGGCGCCGACATCTATGACGCCAAGCGCGTGGCGCAGAGCCTCGGCATTCCCCATTATGTCCTGGATTACGAAAGCCGCTTCCGCAAGGCGGTGATCGAGGATTTCGCCGACAGCTACGCCCGGGGCGAGACGCCGATTCCCTGTGTACGCTGCAATCAGAAAGTGAAGTTCGCCGACCTGCTGGACACCGCGCGCGAACTGGGCGCCGAGGCGATGGCCACCGGTCATTATGTGCGCCGGGTGGAAGGCGAGGGGCGCGCCCAGCTGCACGCCGCCGCCGATCCGGTGCGCGATCAAAGCTATTTCCTGTTCGCCACCACCCAGGACCAGCTCGACTATCTGCGCTTTCCCTTAGGGGACATGGACAAGCGCGAGGTGCGCGCCATCGCCGCCGAGCTGGCGCTGGTCAATGCCGCCAAGCCCGACAGCCAGGACATCTGTTTTGTGCCCAGCGGGCATTACAGCACCATCGTGGACCGCGTGCGCCCCGATGCGGCGCGTCCCGGCGACATCGTGGATGCGGCGGGCATTGTTCTGGGCCGCCATGACGGCATCGCCCATTTCACCGTCGGCCAGCGCAAGGGCTTGGGGTTATCCGGCAATGAAGAGCCGCTGTTCGTGCTGAAGCTGGACGCGGTCAATGCACGGGTGGTTGTGGGGCCGCGTTCGGCGCTGGGGTCCTCCGCCATGCTGCTGAAAGATGTGAACTGGCTGGCCGCGCATGACGCGCCGTTCGAAGCGCGCGTCAAAGTGCGCTCCATGCGCCCGCCGGTGGCCGCGACCGTGACGCCGCTGCCGGGCGGCGCGGCGCGGGTGG
>CANCMM010000071.1:0-7593 GCA_947379335.1 Alphaproteobacteria bacterium
AATAGCGGATCGCCACATTTTCGGATGGACGGCAGGGTGGTGACCGCCCAGGTCTTGCCGCTATTGTCGAGGCCGGCGTTCCAGACGAGTGACGATTTCGCTACGTGGCGGCAAAGCTTTTTTGCAAAGACCACGGCATCGTGAGTGTCCTTGATAGCGAACGGCGCGGCCGACGCCTCCGTCAGGCTGAGGCAAAGAACTGCGATCAGGGCACAGCGCATCCTACTTTACGCGGGCAATTTCAACAGCCTGTGCGCATTGGTCCAGGCCAGCTTGCGAAATACCGGTTTTGATGTCGAAGCGGTGAGAAGTTTCAGCGTCTCCTGCGCCACGCACTTGCCGCGCATGCGCGGGGCAACGGAATTGGAGTTCTGCGCTGCGCCGCCGCCCTTGCCGTCCTCGCAATTGCAGTCGCTGCCGAAATGCAGCTTGTCCTGGTGGCGCTTCAGAAAGTCCTTGGTGAAATCCGCATCGCGCGACAGCGCGTTGTTGGCCGAATTGGCGCTCATGTCGGCGAACAGGTTGGGATAGTCCGCCAGTAGCTTGTCGCTGACCCCGCCGGGCACGATGGGGCCGGTGGGATAGGATTCCTGCTCGTGATAATCGGCGCTGATATTGGCCCAGAAGGCATCGGCATGGCCGATGAATTTGGTGCGCGGATAGGCTTTCAGGATCGCACCGAACTGCTTGATGCCGGTGTTGTAGCCGCCAGGCGCTGCCGGCTGGCCGATTTCCTGGAAATGGATCAGTACCGGCACGTTCAATTCCGCCGCCAGGTCATAGATCCGGCGCATCTCCGGTCCATCGGCCGCCACCGGATATTTCAATTCGCCGAAACCTTTGGCGCCGGCTTTCACGGCCTGCGTCAGGATCTGTTCGGCGTCCGGCTTGGTGACATCGGTGGCGGCGAACCAGCAGGGGAACATGGTGGAAGGTTTGGCCTGTTGCGGTGTCAGCGGAACGGCCGGATCGTAGCGGGAGAGCAGGTTGGCGCATTTGATCCCGGCGCCTTGCTGGTGGGCGATGTTCGCCTCGGCTGTTTTGCGAATGTGGAAATGCATGTCGATGACCGGGGAACTCCACGCTGGCGCCGGTTGCGCGCGAGCAGGTGAGGCTGCGGCAACTGCGCCCAGTCCTGCCAAAACTTTCCGTCTGTCCATGTTCCCACTGTCTCCTGATCGGCCCGCGCCACGCTAAACCATCACTTCGCGCCATAACCAATGCTGCGTTGCAACATTTCGTTCGCAATTGCAGCGAAGTTCCACACAACGCGGAGGTTCACTTTACTTGCGGGATCGGGGATAAGAAGCCTCAACAGGGACTCGCCAGGGTGCGTGAAATCGCCGTGGTGACAGGGAGATGGGCGTAAATGTCGCCGTTTATCAGGCGTAGTGGATTTGCCGTTTGTGTGATGGCGTTGGCTGCCGGTACGGCTTTGCTGAGCAATGCGGTGGCCGAGACCGTTGCCTCCAACGCGCCGGTTGCCGCCGCGCCGTCGTCCGCCGCCTCTACCGCCACACCGGCGGACCACAAGAAAATGCTGATGCAGTACTGCACGGCCTGTCACAACGACAAGCTCAAGACCGCGGGCATGTCGGTGGTGCCGCTGGACGCCAATAACCTTCAGGCCGATCAGGCGACGTGGGAGAAAATCCTGCGCCGCGTCAGCTTGGGCGAGATGCCGCTGCGCGGCGCGCCGCGCCCCCCGAAGGAAAAACTTCAGGACTTCACCAACTGGCTGGCTGCTTCGCTGGACACGCAGGCCGCCGCCAATCCCAATCCCGGCCACGCCACCGTGCGCCGCATGAACCGCACCGAATATGCCAACTCGGTGCGCGACCTGCTGGCGCTGGACGTGGACTTCACCAGGGACATGCCGGCCGACGATACCGGTTATGGCTTCGACAATATTGCCGACGTGCTGACCGTTTCGCCCACCTTGATGGACCGCTACATCACCGTCGCCGGCAAGATCAGCCGCATGGCGACGGGGCAGGGCTCGAAGCGCACCATCACCACCGACTACAAGGTGCCCAAGGACCTGTTCGACAACGGCTTCGGTGTTGCCGCCTATAACGAACGCGCCAGCGACGATCTTCCGCTGGATACCCGCGGCGGCGGGGCCTTCAAGTTCTACGCGCCCTATACCGCGACCTATAAGATTCAGGTCTTCCTGAATGCCAACACGTCCGAGGAAGGCGAGATCGGCATCGCCAACCGCTATGAGGTGACGGTGCCGCTGAAGGCGGGCCTTCGCACCATCGGCGCCGCTTTCCCCAAGAGCTTGGCGCTGGACGAGCATGTCACGCAAAAGACCATCCTGGGCGCGCGCGAACCGGCCGCCAAGCCGGAGCCGATCCCGCTGGACATCATCGTGGACGGCGCGCGGGTGCAGCGCCTGACGGTGCCGTCGGTCGCCACCGGTCCCAATGTCTCGCAGTCCTTCTACCTGCGCGACGTGATGCAGATTTCCGTGGTCGGTCCCTTTGACATCAAGGGCTCGGGCGACACCGCCAGCCGCCGCAAGATTTTCATCTGCCGTCCTTCAGCATCGCTGTCCGAAACGGCCTGCGCCAGCACGATCCTGACCAATCTCGCGCGTCACGCCTATCGCCGCCCGGTGGGCCAGGCCGATGTCGCGCCGCTGATGAAAATCTATGCCGAAGGCCGCCAAGATGGTCATCAGCGCGCGGACTTCGATCATGGCATTGAGGCGGGCCTGGAAGCAGTGCTGGTGTCGCCCAGCTTCCTGTTCATGCGCGAAAGTGATCCGGCCAAGAGTGCGCCGGGCGATGTGCATCGCATCAGCGACCTGGAACTGGCCACGCGCCTGTCCTTCTTCCTGTGGAGCAGCGTTCCCGACGACGCGCTACTGAATGCCGCGCAGGCGGGGCAGCTTCACAAGCCGGCCGTGCTGAAGGCGCAGGTCGCGCGCATGCTGGCTGATCCGCGCTCCAAGGCGCTGACGCAGAATTTCGCGGGCCAGTGGCTGTATCTGCGCCGGCTGGAATACCAGAAGCCGGATCGCCGGGCCTATCCGGACTTCGACGTGCGGCTGCGCAATGCCATGCAGACCGAAACCGAGATGTTCTTCGACGGCGTGGTGCGCGAAAATCACAGCGCACTGGATTTCCTGGACGCCAACTACACCTATGTGAACCAGCGCCTGGCCGAGCATTACGGCATCCCGGGCGTTTACGGCACCACCTTCCGCAAGGTCGAACTGGACCCGGCGATGCATCGCGGCGGCCTGCTGGGACAGGGCTCGGTGCTGACCGTGACCTCGTACAACAACCGCACCTCGGTGGTGCTGCGCGGCAAATGGATCCTGGAAAACATCCTGGCCGCCGCACCGCCGCCGCCGCCGCCGAACGTGCCGACCCTGAACGAAGCCAAGAACGGCAAGGCCATGACCATCCGCCAGCAGATGGAAGTGCATCGCGCCAATCCGGTCTGCGCCTCCTGCCACACCAAGATGGACCCGCTGGGTTTCAGCCTTGAGAATTACGATGCGGTGGGCAAATGGCGCGTCGGCTATGCAGGTTCGGTGGTAGACGCTTCGGCAGTGCTGCCGGACGGAACGAAGTTCGAGGGTCCCAAGGGATTGCAGGGCATCCTGTTGTCGCGCAAGGACCAGTTCGTCGAAGCCCTGACCGAGCGGCTGATGACCTACGCCCTGGCGCGGGGGCTTGAATCCTACGACATGCCGGCGGTGCGCGCGGTTCGCTACCAGGCCGCGAAAGACGATTACCGCATGCAGACGATTATTCTCGGCATTGTTCAAAGTGTGCCTTTCCAGATGAGAAGGACTCCCACGACATGATGATCACCAAGAAAGCGATGGGCCGCCGCACCATGTTGCGCGGCATGGGCACCGTGATGGCGCTGCCGTTGCTGGAAGCCATGAGCTCCAGCGCCAGCGCGGCCGACGTGGCCACGGCGTCGCGCAAGCGCCTGCAGGTCATCTACACGCCCAACGGCATGATGATGGAGAACTGGACGCCCAAGACGGCGGGCGAGGGCTATGAGCTGTCGCCGATCCTCAAGCCGCTGGAGCCCTATCGCAACAAGTTCACGGTGTTCTCCAATCTGTCCCACGTTCAGGCTGAAGCCCTGGGCGACGGCGCGGGCGATCATGGCCGCTGCTGCGGTGGCTATCTGACCGCGACCCACGTCAAGAAGACCGAAGGCGCCGACATCACCGCCGGCGTGTCGATGGACCAGGTCGTGGCCAAGCAGTTCGGCGAAAAGACCCAGATCCCGTCCATCGAAGTGGGCCTGGAACCTCCATCGCTGGTGGGCAGCTGCGACAGCGGCTATTCCTGCGCCTATACCAACACCCTGTCCTGGTCGAACGCCTCGACGCCGCTGCCGGTCACCATCAATCCGCGCGAAGTGTTCGAACGCCTGTTCGGCGATGGCGACAGCCTGGATGCCAAGAGCCGGCTGGCGCAACTGCGCCGCCAGGCCTCGATCCTGGATTTCGTCGCCCAGGACGCCAAGCGCCTGTCCAACAAGATGAGCGCCGGCGACAAGCACAAGCTGGATGAATATCTGACTTCGGTGCGCGATATCGAAAAGCGCATCCAGAAGGTGGAGCAGGGCGGCGCCGAAGCCACCGCGCTTCCCGCCTATGCCCGTCCCTCGGGCGTGCCGGACAAGTTCGAAGACTATTCGCACATGATGATCGACCTGCAGGTCCTGGCCATGCAGGCTGACATCACCCGCGTCTCCAGCTTCATGGTCGGCCGCGAAGTGTCGGGCCGCTCCTATCCGGAAATCGGCGTGGCCGACGCGCACCACCCGCTCAGCCATCACGGCCATGATCCGGAGAAGATCGCCAAGCTGACCAAGATCAACACGCTGCACATGGAACAGGTGGCCTATTACCTGAAGCGCATGAGCGAGACCAAGGAAGGCGAAGGCAACCTGCTGGACACCACTCTGGTGATGGCGGGCGCCAGCCTGGCCGATCCCAACAATCATGATCATCGCGATCTGCCGGTTCTGGTCGCGGGCGGCCTGATGAAGGGCAACCGCCATGTCATCGCGCCCAAGGACACCCCCATGGCCAACCTGATGCTGTCCATGATGGATACGCTGGGCGTGGAATGTCACAGCATCGGTGACAGCTCCGGCCGTCTCTCGACTTTCTCGGCGTAATCGGCGGGGCGATGAAAAAGTTACTGGGACTGGGACTGTGCCTGCTGGGCGCTCTGCCGGCATATGCCAGCAGCGGCGCAGACAGCCGTCTGGTGCAAGCGGTGAAGGGGGGCGACCGCGCTGCTCTCAAGCGCCTGCTGGCGGCACATGTGAATGTGAATGCGCCGTTGCCCGACAAGTCCACGGTCCTGTCCTGGGCGGTAGACCGGCAGGATGTCGAAGCGGTGCATATGCTGCTGGCGGCGGGCGCCAAGCCCAATATCACCGATGTGGAAGGCGCGTCTCCCGTCACCCTCGCGTGCGAGCTTGGCAATACCGAGATCGTCACCAGCCTGCTCAAATCCGGCGGCGATGCCAATGCGGCGCGGGCCGACGGGATCGCGGCGCTGGCGCTGTGCGCCGCAAGCTCCACGCCCGCAGCGCTGGATGCGCTGATCGCCAAGGGCGCCAAGGTTGAGGCGGTTAATCCGCAAGGCCAGACCGCCCTGATGTCGGCGTCGTTCAAGGGCCGCACCGACAATATCAAGTTCCTGCTGGCGCATGGCGCCAATGCCAATGCGGTTTCGGTGAAGGGCTTCACGCCGCTGTTCTTCGCGCTGCGCAACAACACACCGTCCGCGCCGCTGGCCCTGCTGGATGCGGGCGCCAACAGCAAGACCACCTTGCCGGACGGCACGTCCGTGGTCGCCGCCGCGGTTGCCAACAAAGATGTGCCTTTTGCGGTGACCGCGGTGTCGCGCGGTACCGATCTGGAGCAGCGCGACAGCCAAGGGCGCCAGCTGATCCACGTCGCGGCCGGCAGCGGCAGTGCCGAACTGGTCAAGATGGTGTTGTCCAAGGGCGTCGACGCCAACACCATGAGCGCGCCGCCGGCGCCCGCGCCGCCGCCGGTGCAGGTGGCATCCGCCGGTGGTGGCGGGCAGAAGTTGGCGCGTGCTGACGGCACCCGTCCGCCGCCGCCGCCCGCCCAGCCGCGTACGCCGCTGATCATCGCCGCCGAAGCCGGCAGCGCCCCCGCCATGAAGGCGCTGGTGGACGCCGGCGCCAAGGCCAGCATTGCGGCGCCGGACGGCACCACCGTGGCGCTGGCCGCGGCCGGCAGCGGCGACCTGGATGCGGTGAAGTATGCGCTGCAGCTGGATCCGAAACTGGACTATATCGGCCCCAACCATCGCAGCATCATGCACTTCGCCATCGCCAACAAGAATCCGGATCTGGCGATCCCTGTGCTGCAGTACCTGGCCGACAAGGGCGCCAAGCTGGATGAGAAGAACGACAAGGGCGACACGCCCGGCGACTTCATCAACCGCGGTGGCCAGCAGGATATCCGCCTCTTCTATATCCAGCTGCTCAAAGATCACAACATCGTGAGCACGCACGACCATTAGCGGCATCCGAACGAGGGGACCATCATGCGTCTGTTAGCCGCTTTCGTGATGGCCCTGTGCGTGTCGGCATCCGCCCAGCCTGCCGCCCCGCCCGACCTGCCGCCGCTGCCCAAACTTACGTCTCCGCGGCTCTATGTGCTGGATTGCGGCACCATCATTTCCCACGAGCCCGAGCGGTTCGGCCTGCGCCGGGAAGACGTGTCCGATCCGGATTTCTCTGATCCCTGTTTCCTGGTGATGCATCCCAAGGGCGTGCTGCTGTTCGATACCGGCCTGACCGATGCCCAGGTGGGGCGGCCGATCTATGAGAACAAGAGCGGCTATGAAGGGCTGCTGAAAACCACCACCCTGAAAGGCGAGTTGGCCAATATCGGCGTGACCGCATCGATGATCACCCATCTGGCGATATCCCATTCCCATTGGGACCATGTCGGCAACGGCAATGACTATGCCGGTTCAACCTGGCTGGCGCGCAAGGCCGAATACGACGTGATGTTTGGACCAAGTGCCAACGCCGCGGCGAAGAAGAACTATGCCGCGCTGGCGAACGCCAGGATCCAGTATATCGAAGGCGACCATGACGTGTTCGGCGACGGCAGCGTGGTCTTGCTGTCCACGCCCGGCCATACGCCGGGCCACCAGTCTCTTTACGTAAAACTTACAAACACCGGCGGCGTGGTGGTGTCCGGTGACCTCTATCACTACCCGGCCGAGCGGGCGCAGGGCAAAATGCCAGCCCGCGAATATGCCAGCGGCACGCCGCAATCCCGCAAGAAGATTGATGAATTCCTCGCGCGCACCCATTCCCAGCTCTGGATCGGCCACAGCATTGACTGGTACCGCGATGCGGTGAAGGCGCCCGGTTGGTACGATTAAGTTTGGTACGACCTTCGCCCCGATTGACGAAGTTCCGCGGGACGATGACAGTAGCATCATGAATGCCCCTCCCAGGAAAATCAGCCAACTGCGGCCCGGCTCGCGCCGGACCGGACAGGACAATATCGCCGCCGCGCTGGGCGAAGAGATTTTGTCTGGCGCGCGC
>CANCMM010000072.1:0-7546 GCA_947379335.1 Alphaproteobacteria bacterium
AGCTGGGACAGGTCGCCGGCGCTCCAGCGCGAGCCCAGCAGGCCCAGCAGCGCCACGAACAGGAACAGCGCCAGGAAGACGATAATGGTGATGTTCATTTGCCGTCGCCCGGTTTCCGGGCCTGCTGCCAGTAATAGACCGGCACGATGCAAAGCGAGGTCAGCACGATGCCGAAGATCTGCCACCAGTAGAAAAAGGGAATGCCCAAAAGCTGCGGCTCGATGCGGTTGTAGAACGGCACCCACAGGAAGGCGGCATAGGGCACCGCCAGGAACAAATAGACGGGATGGAATTTCAAGCGAGCCCCCATTTATGTTTGGTCGCGCCGGACGTGCCCTCGCTAACGCTCGGGTCGCCGGACGCTCCCATATTCACTATGCATTTTATTGCGGAGGCACAAAATCCTGGCCTTCGGGCGCCTTGCTGGGGTCCTTGGGCACATAGCGGACAGTTTGCACCGGGCCTTCACCCACCAGCATCAGAATGGCCGGGCCGGTTTCCGCCCGCGCGCCGTCCCAATGAATAGTATTGGGCACGTCGGTGACATAGCTGCCAGCCGGCACCGGGTACATCTGGCTGGGATCATAATGGGTGCTGGATGACACCCACCACGTCCCCGACACGACATAGGCGTAGCGCGACGTGGTATGGAAATGGGGCATGGAATTGTGTCCCGGCATCCACCGGATCAACACGCCATAGATGCCCGGCTTGCTGGGATCGCCGAACAAAGTCGCGCTCTGCGAACCTTCGCCGCCTTTCCAGGGAATATCCTTGCCGAACACCAGCGGAATATGGCCGGGGTCCGGCAAGGGCATTTTGGTCGTGGGCCCCTGGGTGAGAAGCTGCTGCCCGGTTTCGGCCGAAGCCGGAAGCGCCAGCAGTCCCAACAAGACGGCGACGGCAGATGCGCGCATGGCGGCGGCCGTTAGCGCGGCGGACCCGTGTCCTTGCCGTTTTCATCCACGCTCTGGGTGGTGTTGGGGCCGGTGCCGGCCAGGACCAGCACGGCGGGTTCCTTCTCGCCGGTGCGCGCGCCATCCCAATGGACGCCCCTCAGTATGTCGACCGCAACGGTGCCCGCATGGACCGGATAGGTGGTCCGCTCGTCATAGGTCTTGCTGGTCGACGTCCACCAGGTGCCGGACACGACATAGGCGAAGCGTTCATTGTTGTGATAGTGCGGCTTGGAGAAATTGCCCGGATACCAGATGTATTTCACCATGTACGGGCCCGGCTTGGCCGGATCGCCATACAGATAGCACATCTGCATCTTGCCGACTTCGCCGGTGCACTTCTGGTCCTTGGGCAAGGTCGCGGTGACGCTGGCGGGATCAGGCGCCGGGCCGATAGGGTCATTGACGGTGACGCCGACCTTGGGGTCCTTCTGGGCAAGGGCGGCGAAGCCGGTCGCGCCGATGCCGGCGCCCACGCACGCGGCCAAGGCAAGCTTGATGATGGAACGCATTTTTCTCTCCCCATGAAATTAGGGGAGGATGATAGGCGGGAACTGTGACGCCTCGCAAACGCTGCGTTGTTAGCGGATGCAGCGAAACTAGGCGCTCTTTTTGCCCGCGAATACCAGTCCGAGCCCGGCCAGCACGGCCACGACCCCCGCGGCGGTGGGAATCCAGACGGTATGGTCTTCCTGGGAATTGACCTGCAGCGGGCCGATCTTCACCACCGGCTTGGTCTCGGTCCAGCTGACATGGCTGATGAACAGCCCGCCGATCCCCAGAACAATCAGAACAAGGCCCAAAATCGCGATCGGCTTCATGAATCCCTCCATCAATAGGAGGGAAACACCGGGCGGGAACCAAAAGTTCCCTAGCGGTAGCTCTTGTCGTCGATCTTGCTCAGGTCGGTACCGTTCATCACTCCGATGGTGACGATGGCATAAGTGAAGACCTCGGTGCCCGGCTCCAGGTGGCCGTTGATGGCTTTCTCGCCGGTGCCCAGGCTCATATGGGCATGGACCACGCCGTTCACGATATAGCCGTTCATGCCGATCAGGTCGCAGGGCGTGGTCAGCGCCTTGGTGAAGATGTTGCGGGTGGGAAAGTCGCGGTTGTTGATCTGGTGGACGTGATAGCCGCGAAGGCTGCCGATGCCCGCCAGGATGACGCCGTTCTTGATGTTCTCCTTCTTCACCATCGCCTCGATGCCGGCCAGCAGGTCGACCTTGTTCTTCACGCGTATCACCACGATGCGCTCGAACTGTCCGCTGATCGTGTAGGCGTCGGGCACGGACGGGTCATTGGCCTTGGCGTCGGCCGGGGTCATGGGATTCTGGATCACCGAAACCTGCGCAGATGCGGGAGCGGTCAAAAGAAGAAGGGCAAGCAGGGCGGGCAGTTTCATCAGGTTCGCCTTTTTGGGTCTGACGCCAGTATGCCGTCATCGGGCGGCCGCGCGAATAGGGCTTGCATCGCCGCGCCTGTCCGTCTGGAATCGCGAGGCATGGCGCACGATCCTGTAAGCACTGCCCAATTCCTGCTGCAAAGCGGCCGCGCGCTGGAGGCGCGCGATGTGCTGGCGCAGGCTATTGCGGGCGGGCAGGAGGGTGCGCCGCTGCACAGTCTTTTGGGGCTTGTGCTGCACCAGCTGGGCGATTTGCCGGGCTGCCTCCGCGAACTGCGCCAGGCGGTCCGGCTGGCGCCGCAGGATGGCGCGGCACAATTCGCGCTGGCCTCCATCGCGCTGCGGCTGGGCGAAGAAGCCGAAGCCGAAAACGCCGTCCGCCGCGCCATCAAGCTGGGGCTGGATGACATCCATTCCTATGTTCTGTTGGGGCGGCTGTTCAACAAACAGGGCCGCTTCGAGGAAGCGCAAACCGCCTGGCGCAAGGCGGTGCGCAAGGATCCCACCCATGCCCAGGCCCAGCGCGAGCTGGCCGGGCTGGTATGGATGCTGACCGGCGATCTTGCCAAAGCGCGCGCCGAACTCGATGCCGCGCCGCCAACACACGACATTGTCGCGGTGACGGTGCGGCTGTTGCAGGATGCCGGCGACGAAGCGGGCGCCTATGCGCTGGTTTGCAAGGCGGCGGACCGCGATCCCTCGCTGAATGTGCTGGCGGCGCGCACCGGCTTGAAATTCGATCCGCAGGATTCCGACCGGCGGCTGGCTGCCGCGGCGCCCGGCATCACGCCGCAAGCGCGCGCCAAGGCTGAGATCGAAGTGGACCTGGCGCTGGGCCGCATTGAACAGGCGGCGCGCCGCGCTGAAGCGCTGCACACGGCGCGGCCCACCGACCAGCATGCCACCGCGTTGTTGGCGGTGGCGTGGCGGCTGGCGGGCGACGCCCGCTACACCTCGCTGTATGACTATGACCGGCTGGTGAAAAGCTATCGCATCACGCCGCCGCAAGGTTGGAGCAGCCTGGACGATTACCTGCGCGATCTGGGCGATGCGCTGGATGTCATTCACGGCCCTTTGACCCATCCGGTGGGTCAGTCCCTGCGGCATGGCAGCCAGACCATGCGGGGCTTGCAGGATTATCCCGATCCGGCGATCCGCGCCCTGTTCGCCGCCATCGATGCGCCCATCCGCGCCCACATCGCGGCCATCGGCGAGCCCGGGCAGGATTACGGCTTTGGCGGCGCTTGGTCGGTGCGGTTGAACAGCGGCGGCTTCCACATCAATCACATCCATCCCGAAGGCTGGCTGTCATCGGCTTTCTATGTGCGGCTGCCCGACAAGATGGAAGGCCAGCAAGGCTGGCTGAAATTCGGCGAGCCCGGCCCGCCGACATCGCCGCCGCTTGCGCCCGATCATCTGGTCAAGCCCGAGCCAGGTTTGCTGGTGCTGTTCCCCTCCAATATATGGCACGGCACCGTGCCGTTCACCGCGGACGACAAGCGCCTGTCATGTGCTTTCGATATTGTGCGGCGCTGATCGCCGCCGTTTCGCGATGCCGCGGTGTCTGCTATCGTGACGCGATAGTCTTCTCGTGATTTTTCAGACAAATTGTCAGGCGGGCCCGCCATGAGCGACTGGTTCTTCAGCCTATCCATATTGGCGATGGCCATCATAGTTTTCGCGGTCACCTATCTTCTCGCAGCAATCATTTTCCTTGTGGTGACGCGGCTGGCCACGGGCGATCGCGCGCGCAACTTCAAGGCGCTTACCCCCGCGATGCTGTCGCCGTTGGGCGCGGTCTTTGCCTTGCTGCTGGTGTTCAGCGCCGAACCGGTCTGGACCAACTACAATCATGCCAAGCAGGCGATCGCCACCGAGGCCAGTGGCCTGCGGGATGCGCTGATCCTCGCCCAGAGCTTGCCGGCGGGAACCCAGGCGCCGCTGCGCACCCTGATCGGCAAATATGTGGCGGAATCGGTCAACCAGGAATGGCCGGCGATGGCGCAGGATCGCATCACCGCCCTGACACACAATGTCTGCGGCTGTTCGGAAGAATTGCTGACGGCCATGCAGTATATGCGCGGCCTGACCTTGGAAGGCGACGGGCAGCGCGTCATCCAGCGCGACATCATTGAGGCGTTGGAGAAAGTGCGCACCGCCCGCCGCGAGCGCATATTGGTCAGCGAGGATGATGCGGGCGACCTGCGTTTCCTGGGACTGGTGGTGATCGGGCTGTGCCTGCTGACCTGGATTGGGCTGGTCCACAGCGACAACCGGCGTTCCTGCGCCATCGCCCTGGCGCTGTTCGCCACGGTGATCGCGATGTCGAGCCTGCTGATCGTCTCCTATACCAACCCGTTCAGCGGCGGCCACGCGCTCAGCCCGCGCATCCTGCAAGAGGTCATGGATTAAAGGGCCGTAACCAGACTCAAGCGCCCGTGAAGGGATCGGCTATCACGGTGCGTTTGATTTGGCGCGCGCCGTCTCTCTTTTCTTCCAATCCAAGCAGTCCCGCTTCACGCTGTCGTAAATTTCCTCCGCAGGCCCGACGCTGTGACCATAGGCGTCCATCGCGCTACCCGCTGCAATCATCGCCACGCCGAACAGCTTGTGCCGCGAAACTGCTGTCCTCAGGACGTGCGCAGCCCAAGAGCGCTGCGCCGACCATGATGCCGCCGATCGCGGCCCGTCCGAACCAAGGTCCAAGCTTTAGCGATTTGACAATGCGCATTAAAGATCCAGGTGCATGAATTGGTTGAATTCGCTGCGCTGGTAGTCCGCAAACGCCTCTCCGTCGGTAAATCCGTAACCGCGATACAGCGCCAGGGCCGAATCAAAAGCGGGGCCTGATCCTGTCTCCAGACTGAGCCGCCGTATGCCACAGCCGCGCGCCTGCTGCACGATGTGTTCGAGCAAGAGTCGGCCCACACCCTTGCGCAAGAAATCCGGATGGGTACGCATGGATTTGATCTCACCCGTCACGGCGTCCAGACGCTTCAGGGCGCCAATTCCGCATATAGACGCTCCTTGCCAAACGCTCCACACCGTCACGCCAGGTGACTTGAGGCCCGATAGGTCCAGGGCAAAGACATGACCGGCTGGAGAATTGGAATGCATGCCCGCCAGGTGCAGCCGCAGCAGGTCCTGTGTCGCCTGGCCCGACAGGTCATCTTCCCGGATATTCATCACTGCCTCCTGACGGTAGCCGGCTCGCGCTATCCTGGTCTTCGTAAAAGGCTTTCACGCTCACCCGTGCCACACCGCGCCGCTGCATTCCCAGCTCGCGCGCTGCTGCGGCTGAAACGTCGATGACGCGGCTTTTGGCGTACGGGCCGCGATCGGTTACGCGGACCAAGACCCAGCGTCTGTTGCGCAGATTTTTGACCCGGACGACCGTGCCGAACGGCAACCAGGGATGGGCAGCTGTAAAGTCCTGTGAATCGAAACTGGTCCCGCTGGCGGTCGTTTTGCCGTCATGCTTCTGCCCGTAATACGAAGCCGGCCCGCTTTGGATGAAATAGGCTTGCGGCTTGTCGATATCTTTTGTGCGATGGCGGACTACGGGATGGGCGGCCGCGGAGCCGGCCACCACGCACGCAATCAAAAAGATCATCAGTGGCCGCATGTCCTATGCCAGATGCGTCAGGCGGCGATAGGACAGTGCTTCGGCGATGTGCGGCTTGGCGACTTTTGTCTCGCCGGCCAGGTCCGCGATGGTGCGCGCCACTTTCAGCACCCGGTGATAGCCGCGCGCCGACAGTTTCATGCGCTCTGCCGCTTCGGTCAGAAGCTTGGCGCCCGCCGCGTCCGGCGTCGCCACCATGTCCAGCAATTCGCCTTCGGCTTCGGCATTGGTGCGGATGTGGTTCTGGGCAAAGCGTTCGCGCTGGATCTGGCGCGCCGCGGCGACACGCGCCGCCACCTCGGCGCTGCCTTCGGCCGCCGGCGGCAGCGACAGGTCGCTGGCGGAGACACCCGCCACCTCCACATGCATGTCGATACGGTCGAAAAGGGGCCCCGATATACGCGACTGATAGTCAACCGCACATTTGGGCGCCCGTCCGCAACCCAGCGTGGGATCGCTGAGATAGCCACAGCGGCAGGGGTTCATCGCCGCCACCAGCTGGAAGCGCGCCGGATAGCGCACATGGGCATTGGCGCGGGCCACCACCGCTTCGCCGGTCTCGATCGGCTGGCGCAGGGAATCCAGAACGCCGCGTTGAAACTCCGGCAGCTCATCCAGAAAAAGTACTCCGAGATGTGCCAATGAGACTTCGCCTGGCTTGACCTTCAACCCGCCGCCCACCAGCGCCGCCATTGAGGCGCTGTGATGCGGATTGCGGAATGGCCGCGTCCGAGAAATGGCGCCGCCTTCCAGCGCGCCGGCCAAACTCTGGATCATGGAAATCTCCAGCGCCTCGCGTGCATCCAGCGGCGGCAGAAGACCCGGCAGGCGCTGCGCCAGCATGGACTTGCCCGCGCCGGGCGGTCCGATCATCAAAAGATTGTGACCGCCCGCGGCGGCGATCTCCAACGCGCGCTTGGCGCTTTCCTGGCCCTTCACATCGCGCAGGTCGGGCGCGGCGCGCCCACTTTGCGCCAGCTTCGCTTCCGGCGGCGCCAGCACCGAGGCGCCCTTGATGTGATTGACCAGCGCGATCAGCGACGGCGTCGCCAATATCTCGCCGCCGCCGGCAAACGCCGCTTCCGGTCCGTTGCCGGCCGGACAGATCAACCCGCGATTTTGTTCGGAGGCCGCCATCGCCGCATTCAGCGCCCCGGCGACCGGCGTCACAGCCGCATCCAGCGACAGCTCGCCCAGCGCGACATAGCCTGCCATCTCGCTGGCCGGCAGTACGCCCATCGCCGCCAACAGGCCCAGCGCGATGGGCAGGTCGTAATGCGAACCTTCCTTGGGCAGGTCGGCGGGCGCCAGATTTACGGTGATGCGCTTGAAGGGCAGCGCCAGGCCGATGGCGCTCAGCGCCGCGCGCACCCGCTCCTTGCTTTCGGCCACCGCCTTATCGGCCAGGCCCACAATGTTGAACTGGCCGCCGCCGCTGTCGCCGACATGGACCTGGACGTCCACCTCGCGGGCCTCAATGCCCCTCCATTCTGCAGCAAGCACACCTAAACTTTGACTAGGCTTTCTGCCTGAGTTGCTTGAACTTTCGAGCATGGCTGA
>CANCMM010000073.1:0-7534 GCA_947379335.1 Alphaproteobacteria bacterium
GACGCCATCAAGGCGCGCTATGCCAAGGCCTTCGCCCAGTTCCCGCAGAACAAGGCCGAACTGAAGAACCGCATTACTGTCGGCAATACCATCGTGGATCACGAACTGGTGATCCGCGCGCCCGGCGGCGAGCAGTTCGAGATCATCGCCATCTACACCTTCCGCGACGGGCTGATCGCCCGCGTGGATTTCGCAAAGTAGAACCATGTCGCTTCGCCGCCTCGCACCGCCGGACATCCAGCCCGCCAGCTTCGCCTTCAATGGCGAGAATGCGGAATGGGCCAAGACGACCATCGCCAAGTATCCGCAGGGGCGTCAGGCTTCGGCGGTGATCTCGCTGCTGTGGCGCGGCCAGGAACAGGAAGGCTGGGTCTCGCACCCGATGGTCGAGAGCATCGCGACGATGCTGTCCATGCCTTTCATCCGGGTGCTGGAAGTGGCGACTTTCTACACCATGTTCAATCTGCACCCCGTAGGCACCCTGATCCAGGTCTGCACCACCACGCCCTGCTGGCTGCGCGGTTCCGACGCCGTGGTCGCCGCCTGCAAGAAGCACATCCATCCCCATGAAAAGACCCTGTCGGACGACGGCAAGTTCAGCTGGATGGAAGTGGAATGCCTGGGCGCCTGCGTGAATGCGCCCATGCTGCAGATCGGCAGTGACTTTTATGAAGACATTGACGGGCCCATCACCGAACAGATGATCGCGGATTTGCGCGCCGGCAAGGCGCTGAAGCCGGGCCCGCAGAACAGCCGCACATCGTCGGAGCCGGAAGGCGGCGCCACTACGTTGACCGACACAGCGCTGTATGACGGCTCGATCATCGGCAAGTACAAGGTTGCTCCGCTGGCTCCAGCCGAAGCGCCAAAACCCAAACCGCCGGGAGCGGCCACCTGATGCTCGCCGACAAGGACCGTATCTTCACCAATCTCTATGGCTTCCGAGACCCCGGTCTTGAAGGCGCCAGGAAGCGCGGGCAGTGGGACAATACCAAGGCGATCCTGGAACTGGGTCCCGAAGGCATTGTCGACATCATGAAGAAGTCGGGCCTGCGCGGCCGCGGCGGCGCCGGTTTCCCCACCGGCCTGAAATGGTCCTTCATGCCCAAGGAAATCAAGGAACGTCCGCATTACCTGGTGGTCAATGCCGACGAGTCCGAGCCGGGCACCTGCAAGGACCGCGATATCCTGCGCAACGACCCGCATACCCTGGTCGAAGGGTGTTTGGTGGCCTCGTTCGCGATGCGCGCCCATGCCTGTTACATCTATGTGCGCGGCGAGTTCATCCGCGAGCGCGAGGCGCTGCAGCGCGCCGTGGACGAAGCCTATGCCGCCAAGCTGATCGGCAAGAACAACATCCATGGCTGGGATTTCGACCTCTATGTCCATCACGGGGCAGGGGCCTATATCTGCGGCGAGGAAACCGCGCTGCTGGAAAGCCTGGAAGGCAAGAAGGGCCAGCCGCGTCTGAAGCCGCCGTTCCCGGCCAATGTCGGCCTTTATGGCTGCCCCACCACCGTCAACAATGTCGAAAGCATCGCGGTGGCGCCCACCATCATCCGCCGCGGCGCCGACTGGTTCGCCGGCATCGGCCGTCCCAACAACACCGGCACCAAGGTGTTCTGCATCTCCGGCCATGTGAACAAGCCCTGCAATGTCGAAGAAGAGATGGGCATTTCCCTGCGCGAGCTGATCGACAAGCATTGCGGCGGGGTGCGCGGCGGCTGGGACAATCTGTTGGCCGTCATTCCCGGCGGCGCGTCCGTGCCGCTGTTGCCCAAGTCGATCTGCGACGACGTGCTGATGGATTTCGACAGCCTCAAGGCCGTGCAGTCAGGCCTTGGCACCGCGGCGGTGATCGTGATGGACAAGTCCACCGACGTGATCAAGGCGATCCAGCGGCTGGCCTATTTCTACAAGCATGAAAGCTGCGGCCAGTGCACCCCGTGCCGCGAAGGCACCGGCTGGATGTGGCGCGTCATGACCCGCATGGTGAAGGGCGATGCCCGCGTGTCGGAAATCGACCTGCTGCAGGAAGTCAGCAAGGAAATCGAAGGCCACACCATCTGCGCGTTGGGTGACGCGGCGGCCTGGCCGATCCAGGGCCTGATCCGCCATTTCCGTCCCGAGATTGAAAAGCGTATCGCGGAATTCTCGCGCATGGCGGCGGAGTAAGACATGGCCACGCGCAAACTCATCGTTGACGGCAAGGAAATCGAGGCGGAAGAGACCATCACCTTGTTGCAGGCCTGCGAGCAGGCCGGCGCCGAGATCCCGCGCTTCTGCTACCACGAACGCCTGTCGGTGGCGGGCAACTGCCGCATGTGCCTGGTGGAATGGGTCGGCGCGCCCAAGCCGCAGGCCAGCTGCGCGCTGCAGGTGAAAGACCTCTTCCCCAACAAGGACGGCACCCCGGCCAAGATCAACACCACGTCGCCTTACGCCCGCAAGGCGCGCGAAGGGGTGATGGAATTCCTGCTGATCAACCATCCGCTGGATTGCCCGATCTGCGACCAGGGCGGCGAGTGCGATTTGCAGGACCAGGCGATGGGCTATGGCCGCGCCGCGTTCCACCGCTTCAACGAGAACAAGCGCGCTGTCGAAGACAAGTATATGGGCCCGCTGGTCAAGACCATCATGACCCGCTGCATCCAGTGCACCCGCTGTGTGCGCTTCGCCACCGAAGTGGCGGGCGTACCGGATTTGGGCGCGACGGGGCGCGGCGAGGACATGGAGATCACGACCTATCTCGAAAAGGCGTTCGCGTCGGAACTGTCGGGCAATGTGGTGGACCTGTGCCCGGTGGGCGCGTTGACCTCCAAGCCTTACGCCTTCAATGCGCGTCCCTGGGAACTGCGCAAGACCGAAAGCGTGGACGTGATGGATGCGCAGGGCTGCAACATCCGCGTCGATACCCGCGGGCCGCAGGTGATGCGCGTGCTGCCGCGCCTGAACGAAGAAGTGAATGAGGAGTGGATTTCCGACAAGGCGCGTCATGCCTGTGACGGGCTGGTGCGCCAGCGGCTGGATCGTCCTTACATCCGCGTCGGCGGCAAGCTGAAGCCGGCGACCTGGGCGGAAGCCTTTGCGGCCATCGCCGCCAAGGTGAAAGACACACAGCCCGGGAAGATGGCGGCCATTGTCGGCGACCTGGCTGCGGCGGAAGAGATCAAGGCGCTGAAGGATCTGATGGGGAGCTTGCGCGTCTCCAACCTGGATTGCCGTCAGGACGGTTCGAAGATCATTGGCGGCCCGCGCCAGACCTACCTGTTCAATTCCACTATCGCCGGTGTCGAAGCCGTCGATGCGATTTTGCTGGTCGGCGCCAATCCGCGCTGGGATGCGCCGGTGCTAAACGCCCGCATCCGCAAGGCCTGGCTGGCCAGCGGGTTGAAGGTCGCCAATATCGGGCCGGCGGTCGATCTGACTTATCCGGCGCAGCAGCTGGGCACCGACATTGCGGTGCTGGAACAGATCGCCAATGGCAGCCACGACTTCGCCAAGGTGCTGACCGAGGCCAAGCGGCCGATGATCGTGCTGGGCTCCGGTGCGCTGACCCGCAAGGACGGCGCGGCCATTCTGAAGCTGGCGGCCAAGATTGCCTCGGACACCGGCATGATCGGCCCGGCTGGCAACCATGCCGAAGGCGGCTGGAACGGTTTCAACATCCTGCACACCGCGGCGTCGCGCGTTGCGGCGCTCGACTTGGGCTTCCTGCCCGGGCAGGGCGCGCGTGACGTGGCCGCAATCGTGGACGGCGCGCAGAAGGGCGAGATCGACTTTATATATCTGCTCGGCGCGGATGAAATTGACCTGGCGCATCTGGGCCGCGCCTTTGTCGTCTATCAGGGCAGCCACGGCGATGCCGGCGCCCATCATGCCGACGTGATCCTGCCGGGCGCCGCCTATACCGAGAAGGACGGCATCTATGTGAACTTCGAAGGCCGCGTGCAGCGTGGCCGCCGCGCCGCCTTCCCGCCGGGCGAAGCCAAGGAAGACTGGGCCATCCTGCGCGCGCTGTCCGACGTGCTGGGCGTGCGCCTGCCGTATGACAACCGCGCCGCGCTGGTGGCGGCGATCGAGAAAGACGCCACGCATTTTGCCGCCCTGAACACCGCGCCGGTCCATGCCGACACCGCGGCCGCCACCTGGGGCGGCATTGGCGAAAGCGGCGTGCTGGATAGCGCGCCGGTCACCGCGGCAATCGAAGATTATTACCTGACCAACCCGGTCGCGCGCGCCAGCGAGACCATGGCCAAGTGCAGCCAGGAACTGGTGCATGGCGCAGCGAAGATGGCGGCGGAATAATGCTGTTCACCAATCTCTTCGCCGGCCTGGGCCTGAACCACAGCTTCGCGTGGGTCGTCAGCCAGTTCCTGTCGATCCTGATCTTCGATGTGGTGCTGCTGGTTTTGATCGCCTACCTGCTGCTGGCCGACCGCAAGATCTGGGCGGCGGTGCAGATGCGCCGCGGTCCCAACGTGGTGGGTCCCTTCGGCCTGCTGCAGACCTTCGCCGACCTGTTCAAGTTCCTGTTCAAGGAAGTGATCATTCCGGCGGGCGCCAACAAGGTGATCTTCATGATCGCCCCGCTGATCACCGTCACCCTGGCCTTTGCCGGCTGGGCGGTGGTGCCGCTGGCCGATCACTGGGTGGTGGCCGACATCAATGTCGGCATCCTGTACCTGTTCGCCATGTCGTCGCTGGGTGTGTACGGCATCATCATGGCGGGCTGGGCGTCCAATTCGAAATATCCCTTCCTGTCGGCCCTGCGTGCCGCCGCGCAAATGGTGTCCTACGAAGTCTCCATCGGTTTTGTCATCATCACCGTGCTGCTGTTCGCCGGATCGCTGAACCTGTCGGACATTGTGCGGGCGCAGGCGGGCAACACGCTGTTTTCCTGGAACTGGTGCTCCATCCTGTTTCCCATGCTGCCGATCTTCTTCGTCTCGGCGCTGGCGGAAACCAACCGCCCGCCCTTCGACCTGGTCGAAGCCGAAAGCGAGCTGGTGGCGGGATTCTTTGTGGAATATTCCTCCACCCCGTTCCTGCTGTTCTTCCTGGGTGAATATCTGTCCATCGTCCTGATGTGCGCCATGTGCTCCATCCTGTTCCTGGGCGGCTGGCTGTCGCCCATCAACATCTGGCCGCTGAACATCCCGGCCCTGGGTATCTTCTGGTTCCTGGCCAAGATCTGCTTCTTCTTCTTCATGTTCGCGATGGTGAAGGCGATGGTGCCGCGCTACCGCTATGACCAGCTGATGCGTCTGGGCTGGAAGATCTTTTTGCCGACATCGCTGCTGTGGGTCGTGCTGACCGCGGCCTATGTCATGTTTGTCCGTCCGCACATTCACTTTCCGGGGTGGCTATGAGCTTCGACCGCACCGCGCGCCAGATATTCTTCGTGGAGTTCATCAAGAGCTTCATGCTCTCGATGCGCTATTTCTTCGCGCCCAAGGCGACGTTGAACTATCCCTTCGAGAAGGGCCCTCTGTCGCCCCGCTTCCGCGGCGAACATGCGCTGCGCCGCTATGCCAACGGCGAGGAACGCTGCATCGCCTGCAAGCTGTGCGAGGCAATCTGCCCGGCCCAGGCCATCACCATCGAGGCCGAACCGCGCGATGACGGTTCGCGCCGCACCACCCGTTACGACATCGACATGGTGAAGTGCATCTATTGCGGCTTCTGCCAGGAAGCCTGCCCGGTGGACGCGATCGTGGAAGGTCCGAACTTCGAATTCTCCACCGAGACGCGCGAAGAACTTTATTACGACAAGGACCGGCTGCTCGCGAATGGCGATCGCTGGGAACGGGAAATCGCCCGCAATCTGGAACTGGACGCGCCCTATCGTTAGGGGCAGGGAAACGCATGTTTGAAGCGATAGCCTTCTACTTCTTTGCCGCCATCCTGATCGCATCCGCGGTCATGGTGATTGCTGCGCGCAATCCGGTGCATTCGGTGCTGTTCCTGATCCTGAGCTTCTTCAACGCCGCCGGCCTGTTCGTGCTGATGGGGGCCGAGTTCCTGGCCATGATCCTGATCGTAGTTTATGTCGGCGCCGTCGCCGTGCTGTTCCTGTTCGTGGTGATGATGCTGGACATCGACTTCGCCGAACTGAAGCGCGGCAGCCTGCAATATCTGCCCTTCGGCGCGCTGATCGGCCTGATCCTGGTGGCCGAGCTGGTGATGGCCGGCAGCGTGTGGGTGCTCAAGCCCGCCATCGTCGCCGCCAAGGCCCATGCCACCCCGGCCGGGCTGACCAACACCCAGGCGCTGGGCCGCATCCTCTATACCGATTATGTTTATTACTTCCAGATCGCCGGCCTGGTGCTGCTGGTCGCGATGATCGGCGCCATCGTGCTGACGTTGCGCTCGCGTCCGGGCGTGCGCCGCCAGGTCATCAGCGTCCAGAATGCGCGCACCGCCGCCATGGCGGTGGACATGCATGATCTCAAGCCGGGGGAGGGCGCCTGATGACCATCGGCTTGACCCAATATCTGACCGTTGCCGCCATCCTGTTCACCATCGGGGTGCTGGGCATTTTCCTGAACCGCAAGAACATCATCATCATCCTGATGTCGGTGGAACTGATCCTGCTGGCGGTGAACATCAACTTCGTCGCTTTCTCCACCTCTCTGGGCGACCTGGTGGGGCAGGGGTTTGCGCTGTTCGTCCTGACCGTGGCCGCCGCCGAGGCCGCCATCGGCCTTGCCATCCTGGTCGTCTATTTCCGCAACCGCGGCACCATCGCGGTTGAGGACGTCAATCTGATGAAGGGCTGAGATGTACTTGCTGATCGTCTTCCTGCCCATTCTCGCTTCCGCCATCGCGGGGCTGTTCGGGCGCATTATCGGCAACCGCGCCAGCGAGCTGGTGACCACGGGCTGCCTGTTCGCGGCGGCGGCACTGTCGGGCGTCGCCTTCTACGATGTGGCCATTCAGGGTCACAGCTACATCATCCCCGTCCTGCCCTGGATCCATTCCGGCGCCTTTGCCGTGGACTGGACCGTGCGGATCGACACCATCACGGCGGTGATGCTGGTGGTGGTGACCGGCGTGTCGTCGCTGGTGCACCTGTATTCCATCGGCTACATGCACGAAGACCCGCATCGGCCGCGCTTCTTCTCGTATCTGTCGCTGTTCACCTTCGCCATGCTGATGCTGGTGACGGCCAACAATTTCCTGCAGCTGTTCTTCGGTTGGGAAGGCGTGGGCCTGGCGTCCTATCTGCTGATCGGCTTCTGGTACACCCGCCCGTCGGCCAATGCCGCGGCCATGAAGGCCTTTATCGTCAACCGCGTCGGCGACTTTGGCTTTGCGCTGGGCATCTTCGGCATCTGGGCGGTGTTCGGCACGTTGGACTTCGACAGCGTTTTTGCCGCCGCCCCCCATTTCGTGGGCAAGAGCTTCCACTATCTCGACTTCAACGCCGACGCGCTGACCGTGATTTGTCTATTGTTGTTCATGGGCGCCATGGGCAAGTCGGCGCAGTTCCTGCTGCATACCTGGCTGCCCGACGCCATGGAGGGGCCGA
>CANCMM010000074.1:0-7493 GCA_947379335.1 Alphaproteobacteria bacterium
ATCAGGCCGGCGGCCGGCATTGTCACAATCCAGGCCACGACAATGTCCTTGGCCACGTTCCAGCGCACGGCCGACACACGGCGGGCGGCGCCCACGCCGACGATGGCGCCGGTGATGGTGTGGGTGGTGGAGACCGGCACGCCCAGCCATGTCGCGCCGAACAGGGTCAGCGCGCCCGCGGTTTCGGCACAAGTACCCTGCATCGGCGTCAGATGGGTGATGCGCGAGCCCATGGTGCGCACGATGCGCCAGCCGCCAAACAGGGTGCCCAGCGCCATTGCCGCCTGGCATGCCATCACCACCCAGAAAGGCACATGGAATTTGCCGCCTTCCAGTCCGTGGGCAAACAGCAGCGCGGCGATGATGCCCATGGTTTTCTGGGCGTCGTTGCCGCCATGGCCCAGGCTGTAGGCGCTGGCGGACACGAACTGCACATGGCGGAAGACCTTGTCCACCCAAATTGGGTGCGCCTTGATGAAGCTCCAGGACACGACCAGGATCAGCAACAGGGCGACGACAAAGCCGGTGGCCGGCGACAGCACAATGGCGGCGGCGGTCTTGCCCAGGCCCGGCCAAACCACGGCGTTCCAGCCGCCCTTGCAAAGCCCGGCGCCTACCAAGCCGCCGATCAGGGCATGGGACGAAGACGAGGGGATGCCCGCCAGCCAGGTCACCACGTTCCACACGATGGCGCCCATCAGCGCACCGAAGATCACGGCATCATCGATGATGTGGGGCGAAACGATACCGGTGCCGATGGTCGCGGCGACGTGCAGGCCGAACACGGCAAAGGCGATGAAGTTGAAGAAAGCCGCCCAGGCCACGGCATAGCGCGGCGCCAGCACCCGGGTGGACACGATGGTGGCGATGGAATTGGCTGCGTCATGCAGCCCATTCAAGAAGTCGAAGATCAGGGCGATGGCGATCAGGATCGCGATCAAAACCATCAGACTTGCTCGATGACGATGCCGCTGATGCGGTTGGCGACGTCTTCGAAGCGGTCTACCACCTTTTCCAGGTGGTCGTAAATCTCGTTGCCGACGATGAACGCCATGGCGTCGCCGCCCTTGTGCTTGAGATACAGCGCCTTGATGCCATGGTCGTTCAGCTCGTCGGCCTGTTCTTCCAGGCGGGTAATCTCTTCGGCGATGGCATTGATGCGCGCCTGGTTGTCGCGCATGGAGCCCAGCAGGCTCACCGCTTCTACCGTCAGCTCGGCGCAGCGCAGGATGATGTCGGCCATCTGGCGCATCTGCAGTTCGAAGCCGCTGACTTCGAACAGGGTGATCGCCTTGGCGGTCTTCTGCATCTGGTCGATGGCATCGTCCAGTTGGCCGATCAGGTCCTTGATGTCGCCGCGGTCAAAGGGAGTGATGAAGGTGCGGCGCACGCCGATCAGCACATCGCGGGCGATGGCATCGGCCTGGTTTTCATGAGCGACGATGCGGCGGCAGGCTTCGGCGACGCCGGGGCCGCCCTCCAGCAAGTCGCGCAGTGCGATGGCGCCTTCGACCAACGTGCGGGCATGGGCATTGAAAAGAGCGAAGAATTTTTCTTCGCGGGGCATCAAAGCCTGGAAAAAGCGCAGCACTGGGGACCCCCGGTTTGGCCGCTTGATTGCTATGCCGTCATGCGGGCGTCAAGCGGAGGTCGGACGCAGCAAAAAATACAGCAAAAACAAGTGATTAGTGGCGACGCTGGCGCGCCGCCCCTGTCACAATCGGCGGTGTTTGGCCGCTTATTTGTCGTCCGGCAGGCCAAAGACGAAAGTTCAGTTGCCGCCGCCGCTGGCCTGCTCCGGCTGATACCAGTGCAGGTTGTCGGGGCGCGGGATATAGGCGAGACGCGTGGACGGGCCGTCGCCATACGGCATGGCGCGGTGCCAGCGGCCGGTGGGCGCGGCGACCAGATCGCCATCGGTGACGGTCACAAGCTTTTCACCTTCGACCAGGAATTGCTGGGTGCCTTCGATGATCAGCCAGATTTCCGGGAAGTTGGCGTGGAAGTGGCCCCACACATTGTCGGCCGGCGTCGGCACGCCCTTGGCTGAGCGCAGGATGGTGACATAGTTGTTGTCGTCGCGCAGCCAGACGCCGCGCTTCTCGCCGCCCTGCACGATCTGCTTTTCGAAATCGATGGAAGGTACATTGACCTTGCCGTCATAGTTGCCATGGCCGCTATAGACCGCCTTGATATATTCCACGCCGCGCACCGGCGTCGGCGTTTCGCTCAGCGGATAGTCGGGGGATTCGCCGGCAGGGCGCATCTCGAAACGCAGCGCCGGCTCATTGCCCACCACTTCCATGCTGTATTGCAGGCGCTTGGGCACCTGGATCAAAAAGTGCTTGGAGGCGACGAACGGCTCCTGGCCCTCGATGGTCACTTTCATCTGGCCGGACTGCACCACCCAGAAGACGCGGTCATCGGCATAGAACTGGGTCTTGGTCTTTTCACCCGGCGCCATCGAGATCCAGGCGCCGGCATAGTCACGGCTCAGGAACACTTCCTGTTGCCAGCTCGCCTTGCTCTTGTGCGCGGCCATGACATCGGCGAAGCGCCAGATCAGCTTGTTGGGCCCGGTATAGGGCGGCAGCTTCGCGGGCTTGGCAGCCCAGGCCAGAACGTTCTTGGAGCCGGCGGCCGGCGCGGTGGCCTGGGCCTGGGTCTGGGCCAGCGCGCCCACTCCGAAGGAGTCAGTTCCGATGGTCAGCGCCAGCGCCGCCGCTGCGGCCCATTTGATGAAATGCATGTGATCCTCCCAAAACCCTTCTGATGAGGGCGTTTTTCTGGAGGTTACCCTAGCAGCGGCGCAGGCGGTGGGCCAGCGGTGCGGGTGCCGCAGTCAGCCACTGGATGGGTGGACTTTGCTCAAAATGTCGTAGGATTTGCGCCGCGCTGCCGCATCGAAGATCTGGGCGGTGACCATCATCTCATCGGGCTGGTGCTGGGCGATGAAGCTGCCCAAACCTTCGGCAATAGCGGTGCGGTCGCCCACGATGGCGCAGCGCAGCACACTGTCCAGCATGTCGCTCAGGCGCGGATCGAGGCTATCGCGATAGCCCGCCAGCGGCGGCGGCAGCGGCGCGGGATGGCCGGTGCGCAGATTGATAAAGGCTTGCTCCAGCGAAGTGAACAGCAGCTGCGCTTCTTCGTTGGTATCGGCGGCGAAGACGTTCAGCCCCAGCATCACATACGGCTTGTCGAGATACGGCGAGGGCCGAAACTGCTGGCGGTAGAGCTGGATCGCAGTGTCGAGGTCGGCGGGCGCGAAATGCGAAGCGAAGGCATACGGCAATCCCAGCGCCGCGGCGAGCTGGGCGCCATAATGGCTGGAGCCCAAAATCCATACCGGCACGTTGGTGCCTTCACCGGGAATGGCGCGTATCACCTGGCCCGGCCGGCTGGGCGCGAAGTAGGCCAGCAGCTCTTGAACGTCTTGCGGGAATGTATCGACGCCGCCTTGCAAGGTGCGGCGCAAGGCTTGCGCGGTGCGCGGGTCGGTGCCGGGCGCGCGGCCTAATCCCAGATCGATGCGGCCGGGGAATAAAGAGGCCAGGGTGCCGAACTGTTCGGCGATCACCAGCGGCGCATGGTTGGGCAGCATGATGCCGCCGGCGCCGACGCGAATGGTTTTGGTGCCGGCCGCGACATGGCCGATCGCCACCGCGGTGGCGGCGCTGGCAATGCCGGGCATGTTGTGATGTTCGGCCAACCAGTAGCGGCGATAACCCAGCGCTTCGACATGGCGTGCCAGCTGCAGGCTTTCATGCAAAGCCTCAGCGGCGCCCAACCCCTGCTTGATGGGCGAAAGATCCAGGACGGACAGTGCGGTCATGGTTCCAACGTGGCGTTTTTTGCAATGCTTTCAAGGGGCGATGTGGTGGTCACATTTCGGACCGGATTGGTTTATAGGTAACGGCAGGGGCCAACCGCCCGCGACATGCGCGGGCCGGCGAAGGATCACTGTCAATGAAACGCAGAAATCTCCTGCTCGGCGCAGGCGCGCTGGTGGTTAGCTTGGCCTCGCCCGCATGGGCGGTCAATCCGGCCGAAACGTTTGTCAGCAGCAATATCCAGGTGGGCTTTGACATCCTCAACGATCCGGCGGCCAGCGCAGGTCAGCGCCGCGAGCGGTTCGCGGCCTTTTTGCTGGGCCTTACCGATGTGCGCCGCGTGGCGCTGTTCATGCTGGGGCGCTATGCCGACGGCGCCTCGCAAGCCGATCTTGATGCCTATGTCGCCGCTTACCAGGATCATGTGCAGTCGGTGTATCAGTCCTATTTCGCGCGCTATGCCGGACAGAGCTTGCACGTCGCCTCGTCACGCGAACGCGCCCCCGGTGATTACATCGTCACCACCAACCTGACGGGCAACGGCGCGGCGCCGATGGAAGTGGATTTCCGCATTCGCACCGATGGCGCAAAACCGCTGCTGCTGGATATCGGCGTAGCCGGCGTGTGGCTCGCACCGGCGCAACAGGCTGAGTTCCTCAGCGTGCTGGCGCAAAACAACGGCGATATCAAAGCGTTGAGCGCCCATCTGCGCGTTGCACAGGCGCGATGAAACTTCCCGGAACTTTTGTTCCAAAAGTTGCAGCTTGAATTTGCGCGGACATGAAGTTATGTCCGCGGTGCTGGGTGCATGTTCGCGCGGAATGAATTGGTTCCACGCATCAACTGAAAAAGTTTGACGCGCCCGCAAGTTCCAAAAGTTTCCATATCTCATTCACTCTGACCCCGCTGGGAGCCACTGTGTCCGATTCCAAAACTGTTGCTGTTCTGAGGCCTTCGCCGCGCGGCTTTGTCCGCACCCTGGTGTTCGGCATGCTCGTGGCGAGCGCCGTGCTGATGACGCAAAATCCCGCGGCGCATTTCAAAGGTGCGAAGGTGCATCGCCCGATACTGCGCCTGATCGATGCCACCGATGTTCAGCCGTCCGCCTATGACGAAGAATCCGGCATGAGTGCGAAGCAGTTGCTGAACCGTTGGGACGGGACCATCACCGAAGCCTCGCAGCGCTTCCATGTGCCGAAAGCCTGGATCCGCGCCGTGATGGCGCATGAAAGCGGCGGCCGCACCATGCTGGGTGAAGACAAGCCCATCGTCTCCAGAGCCGGCGCCGTGGGCCTGATGCAGGTGCTGCCCGCCACCTATGACGAGATGGCCGAACAGCACAAATTGGGTGCCAATCCTTTTGATGCACGTGACAACATCATGGCGGGCACCGCCTATCTGCGCTGGCTGCACCAGCGCTACGGCTTTCCCAAGATGTTTGCCGCCTATAATGCCGGCCCCGGCCGGGTGGAGCAGGGCGGCAAGCTGCCGGCCGAGACCCGCGCCTATGTCGGCGGCATCACCAAGAGCCTGAAGGTCGCCAGCACCGCGGATGTGGTGAAGCTGACCCGTCCCGACGGCGCTGCGGTGAAGATCGACGTTGCCAAGGTCACGGCCGTGCGTCCCGCCCAGCCGGGCGAGTACGCCCAGACCGTCAAGGCCGTGGTCATACTGGGCAAGCACAAGCGCCAGGGCATCCAGGAAGATGTCCATGTCGCCACCACCGCCATCCGCAGCGTCGGCGGCTTGATCTAGCGCGCACCCGCCAGCCGGGTAATATCGTCCCGTCATTTGGCGGGGACGCACATGCGCAACATTATATATGTCACCTTGTTGCTGGGCGCCGTGCCTGCGCTGGCCGGCCCGTTCGATGCCCCCAGCACCTTGCCTTACCAGGCGCCGCGCTTCGACATCATAAAAGACAGCGATTATCAGCCGGCCTTCGAGGCGGGGATGAAGCAGCAGCTGACCGAGATCGCGGCTATTGCGAACAGCAAGGACACACCCAGTTTCGACAACACCATCACGGCGATGGAGCAGTCGGGCAAGATGCTGGAGCGGGTCAACAACGCCTTCTTCGGCGTGGTGCAGGCTAATACCAATCCCAAACTGGATAGCGTGCAGACCATCGAGGCGCCCAAGCTGGCGGCGCATAACGATGCGATCTATCTCAATCCCAAATTGTTTGCGCGGGTAAAGGCGCTGTACGACCAGCGCACCTCGCTGAAGCTGAATCCCGAAGCGCTGCAGGTGCTGACGCTCTATTACCGCCAGTTCGTCCATGCCGGCGCCAACCTTTCCGGCAAAGACAAGACGCGGTTGCAGCAGATCAACAGGCAGGATGCTAGTCTGGAAACCGACTTCCAGCAAAGGCTGGTGGCGGGCGCCAAGGCTGGTGCGCTGGTGGTGAGCGACAAGGCGCAGCTTGCCGGATTGTCGGATGCGGAAATCGCCAACGCGGCACAGGCGGCCAAAGGGCGCGGTCTTGCCGGCAAGTATGTCCTGCCGCTGCAGAACACCACCCAGCAGCCGCTGTTGACGTCGCTGTCGGATCGAGGCGTGCGCGAGACGCTGTTCAATCTCAGCTGGACCCGCACCGAGAAGGGCGACAGACACGACACCCGCGCCATCATCGCGCAACTCGCCATGATCCGCGCCGAGAAGGCCAAGCTGCTGGGTTATCCCAACTATGCCGCTTACGTGCTCTACGACCAGATGGCCCAGACGCCGGCGGCGGTGGACAAGTTCATCCGGCAGCTGACGCCGGCTACGCGCGCCAAGGCGGCAGAAGAAGCCAAATTGATCCAGGCCGCGATCGACAAGGACGGCAAGCATTTCGATCTCAAGCCCTGGGACTGGCAGCGTTATGCCGAGAAGGTCCGCAAAGCGCGCTACGATCTGGATGAAGAGGCGCTCAAGCCTTACTTTGAATTGCACAAGGTGCTGGAGGACGGCGTCTTTTATGCCGCCACCAAGCTCTATGGCATCACCTTCAAGAAGCGCACCGACATCCCGGTCTATCACCCCGACGTGATGGTCTATGAGGTGTTCGATCATGACGGCTCAAAACTGGGCCTGATGTATTTCGACTACTTCAAGCGCGACAACAAATCCGGCGGCGCCTGGATGAGCAATTTCGTCGGCCAGTCCAAGCTGCGCGGCCTGCGGCCGGTAATATACAATGTCGCCAACTTCACCAAGCCGGCGCCAGGCGCGCCCGCGCTGATCAGCTTCGACGACGCCAGCACCATGTTCCACGAATTCGGCCATGCCTTGCACGGGCTGTTCGCCGACCAGACATATCCCCTGGTGTCGGGCACCAATGTGGCGCGCGACTTTGTCGAGTTTCCCTCCCAGTTCAATGAACACTGGGCGCTGTATCCCGATGTGCTCAAACACTATGCGGTGAACTACAAGACCGGTGCGACCATCCCGCAAAGCCTGGTGGACAAGATCAAGGCGTCGGAGAATTGGGGCCAGGGCTATGCGCTGGGTGAACTGTTGGCGGCATCGCAGCTGGACATGCAGTGGCACACCTTGGCGCCCGGCACGCCCAAGCAGAATGTGGATGCGTTCGAGACCCAGGCGCTGAAGAATACCGGCACCGATTTTCCCAATGTGCCGACGCGCTACCGCTCCAGCTATTTCCTGCACATCTGG
>CANCMM010000075.1:0-7482 GCA_947379335.1 Alphaproteobacteria bacterium
CATTGTCCACCGCTGTGTTCACCACACCGCGTGAGAAAAGCCCGCCGCGGCGGAAGCGCTTGGTCAGGCCGACGACTTCGACCAGCGGCCGCACATCGGGCGGCGGCGGCAGCTGACTTTCCCCGCGCGGCACCGCCGCGATCAGGGCCCGGGTATAGGAATGGGACGGATTGCCCAGCACATCCCCCACTGTGCCGCTTTCCAGCACACGGCCGTGGCGCATCACGGCGACCTTGTCGGCCATGTCGGCCACCACACCGAAATCATGGGTGATGAACAACACGCTCATCTCGCGTTCCGTCTGGATTCGTTTGATGAGTTTCAAAATCTGCGCCTGGGTGGTGACATCCAGGGCGGTGGTCGGTTCGTCCGCGATCAACAGCTGCGGCGACAAGGAAAGCGCCATAGCAATCATCACCCGCTGGCGCTGGCCGCCCGACAATTGATGCGGATAGGCTTTCAGCAGCCTGGGCACATCCTTCAGGCCCATCTCGCCGAGGAGCGCACCGGCCTGCTTCAGTGCCTCGGCTTCAGATATCGCACGATGGGCGCGGATCTGCTCGGTAACCTGACGGCCGATATTCACCACCGGGTTCAGCGCCGCCATCGGATCCTGGAAGATCATGGCGATGTCGCGGCCACGCCGTTTGCGCATGGCGCCTGGCGATTCCTTGAGTAGGTCCACGCCGTCGAACAGAATCGTGCCGCCCGCCGCCGTCACCCCGCGCGGCAACAGCCCCATGATGGCGTGCGCGGTCAGCGACTTGCCCGAACCGGATTCGCCCACGATGCAGACGATCTCATTGCGGCCAACCTCCAGGCTGACATCGTCGACCGCCCTGGCGCGGTCGGCGCCAACCGGCAGCGCCACGGTAAGGCCCTGGATCGAAACCAGCGGCATCAGCGCCTCCGCCGGGGATTGAGGGCGTCGTTCAAGCCATCGCCGACGAAATTCAACGCCAACACCGTGATCATGATGGAGACGCCGGGCAAGGTCGTGGTCCACCAGGCCACCCACATGGCCGAGCGCGCGCCGCCGATCATGCTGCCCCAGCTGAGAAGATTGGGATCGCCCAACCCTAGGAAACTCAGCGCCGATTCCGCCAGGATCGCGTTGCCCACCATCATGGAGCTGACCACCACGATAGGCGGCAGGGCATTGGGCAGGATCTGGGTCAGAATGATGCGCGTGTCGCGCATGCCCAGGGTGCGGGCAGCTTCCACAAATTCCCGGTTGCGCAGCGACAGGAATTCCGCCCGCACCACCCGCGCCACATTGGGCCAGGTGATCAGGGCAATGCCGATGATCGCCGAGGTGAGGCTGGGCTGCAAAAAAGCCACCAGCACCATAAGCAGCACGAAGGCGGGAATGATCTGGAAAAACTCGGTCACCCGCATCAGCAAGTCATCCACAAGCCCGCCATAATAGCCGGCCACTGCCCCAAGCAGGATGCCCACAAAGGCGGAACACAGGGTCGCCGAAATTCCGACCAGCAGCGACACCCGCGCGCCGTAAGCCAGACCTATCATCATGTTGCGTCCCAGCACGTCACTGCCGGCCGGCAAGCCCGGCGATCCGGGCGGGAGCAGCGGCATGCCGACAATGGCGAACGGCCCGCGCGCGAACAGCAGCGGCGCCGCCAGCGCGATCAACACGATGGCCGCGAACACGGCAAAGCCCAATAGCGCGGTGGGACGAGAAAAGAAACGGCGTGCAAAATTGATCATTGCCCCAGCTCCACCCGCGGGTCGGCAATGGAATAGGCAATGTCGGTCACCAAGTTGAACAGGCTGACCAGCACGGCGGTGACGATGAAAATGCCCAGCAGCAGGGGATTGTCGCGGCTGGCCACCGCTTCATAGGCAAGTGTTCCGACGCCCGGCCAGCTGAAGACATTTTCCACCAGCACATTGCCGCCCACCAAGATGGACGCCTGCAGGCCTGCAAAGGTAATCAGCGGGATCAGGGCGTTGCGCAGAATGTGGCGGCGCGCCACCTGGCGTTCGCGGATGCCCTTGGCGCGCGC
Organism: Alphaproteobacteria bacterium; assembly: GCA_947379335.1. Taxonomy (GTDB): domain Bacteria; phylum Pseudomonadota; class Alphaproteobacteria; order Micropepsales; family Micropepsaceae; genus Rhizomicrobium. The sequence continues at coordinate 2,028 of CANCMM010000075.1, forward strand.
GGTCTTGACGAAATCCTGGTCGGCCACCTCGATCATGGCGGTGCGCGTCAGCCGCGCATAACTGGCCATGAAATAGAGGGCCAAGGTCGTGCCGGGCAGAAGAATATGCAGCGCCACGTCGCCGATACGCGCCAGGCCCGTATAATCGGCGCCCATGGTCTCGATACCGAAAGGCGGCAGCCATCCCAGCCAGACGGCGAAGACCAGCATCATCATCATGCCCAACCAGAATTGCGGCACCGAATAAAAAAACATCGCCAACACCGCGGTGGCGTTGTCGATGGCCGAACCCGGCTGCCGCGCCGCAATGCCGCCCAGCCAGATGCCACCCGCCGCCGCAACCACCAGCGCGAAGGCATCCAGCAGCAAAGTATTGGGCAGCCGCTCCATGATGATGGTCAGCACCGGCTGGCTGCGGATATAGGACGTGCCCAGATCGCCATGCCCCACCGCGCTGACATATTTCCACAACTGCACCGGCACCGGCTGGTCCAGCCCATATTCGGCGCGCAGGCTTTTCATATAGGCTTCGTCGGCATAGCCCGACTGGCCGGCCATCACGGTGGCGACATCGCCCGGCGCCAGGCGGATCAAAAAGAAGCTCAGCAGCACCACCGCGATGGCGACCAGCACCGTCTTGACCAGACGCATGGCGATATAGCGCAGCTTCATGCCAGCGTAACCGCGCCCAGGCCGTCGCTGGGACCATTGGGGCCCATGATGACGTTCTTCAGCCGCTTGTTGTGGAAGTACAGGGGGTAACGCTCAAACAGCCACAGCATGGCGACATCATAAGTGAGAATGTGCTGCAGCTTGCTGTAGCAGGCCTGCGCTTCGCCTGAATCGACTGCCAGCGCGGCCTGGGCGAACAGCCGGTCCACTTCCGGATTGATATAGCCCTGCAGGTTGGTCAACGGCACGCCCTTGCGGATATTGGACGACAGATAGAAGCGCGAGGTACCGATAGCCGGATCGCCATATTCGCCATAGGAATTGGAATCGATGTCGAATTCCCAGTTGCCGCTGCGCCGGCTTTGGGCGGGCCAGTCGACGGCTTCCAGATTGGCGTCCAGCCCCACTTCGGCCAGGCACTGTTTGATGTAATGGCCAATGCGGGTCCAGGCGCCGCCGCCGTCCGGGACCAGCATGAGGCCGAAACGGTGCCGCACGCCGCCCGGGCCCGGCTTGCATCCCATCTCGTCCAGCAGGGCGCGGGCGCGCGCCGGATCATAAGGATATTTGACCAGTGCCTTTTCGTCATAATAAGGCACGGTCGAAGGAATGGGCCCGTGCGCCACCTTCCCCTCGCCGTAATTGATCGCTTTCACTAGGAATTCGCGGTCCACCGCATGCAGGAAGGCAGCGCGGGCGCGGCGATCACTAAACGGCCAACGCCGCATGTTCGCTTCCATGATCATGATTTCGGCTGTGCCGTTATAGGCATCGCTGCGCGTCACGATATTGGGATTGGCCTTGAGCCGCGAAGACACCACCGTGTCGATATCGTCGGCCATGGCGATATCCACCGCACCGGTCTCCATCGCCACCAGCCGCTGCTCCGGCGTGGAACAGACGCGGAAATAGATGCCGTCCATGCCGGGCTGGCCGGGCCGCCAGTAATGATCATTGCGCGCCAGGTGGATATATTCGCCGCGCTTCCATTCGGCGAATTTGAACGGGCCGGTGCCAATGGGCTTCATGTTGTAGGGGTTGGTGCGGAAGTTGGTGCCTTCATAAATGTGCGCCGGCATCATCGGCGCGTTGGATGCCATGAACGATATCAGGAAGGAGTTGACCGGCTTCTTCAGCTTGAACTGAATCGTGTAGTCGTCCGGCAGGACGATGTTGGCGATCTGGCCAAAGGCATTGCGGCTGCGCGGATTAACCTGGGGCAGCATGGTGCCGCAGCTGAAGGCCACATCGCGGGCGGTGAACTTCACGCCATCATGCCAGGTGACGTCATTGCGCAGGTGGAAGGTATAGGTCAGCCCGTCGGGCGACATTTCATAGGCGCGCGCCAGATTGGGACGCGGCTTGAACTGCCAGTCGAACAGCAGCAGCGCCTCGTTAATATTCCCGCAGATCTCCTGCATGATCCGCGTGTTCAGAAGCGGATAATTCAGATGCGCCGGTTCGGCGAACATCATGGCATTGATGGAACGGCTGCCTTTGGGGGCGGCCCAGGCCTGCGCTGGAAAGGCCAGCAGGCCGGCCGCTCCCAGCACAGCCCGGCGATCCACGGTCATCAGCCGCCTGCCGACATCTTGTCCAGCGGAAACACCGGACGGCGCAGCCTGGTGTAGGGCAGCCGGGTGATGTCGGAGGTGCAGGGACCGGAGGTGTTGACGGTAAATTCGCCCACCGCGATCTTGCCCCACACAACGCGGTGACCCACCGCCGCCTTGATGCCGATGATGCTGAGTTCTTCGGGATTGATGCCCTGGCTGCGCCATTGACCCAGGTCAAACGGTGGCAGCTTCTTGGTGCTGAGCAGAATGGTCAGGCCGCGATGGCGCACCACCGCGCACGGCCCCATGCGGATGATCTTGCCCAGCGAACCGACCAGATGGGAATTCTTGTCTTCCAGTTCAAACACCCCGTCGCTGCGGGAAATCAATTCCACTTCCAGGGTGACCGGGCCCGGATCCAGCGGACTGCCCTTGCCGCCGATGGGCAAAGTGATCTTGCCGCCGATCGGGACACTCTGCAGCGCCTGCACACTTTCGGGATCGTTGATGGCGACGCCAGCCTTCTCGATATCGTATTTCAGCAGCGCCCGCATCACATCGGTGCCGTCGCCCGGCGCGCCGCCGCCGATATTGTCGGACGGCTCGACCAGCAGCAGCGGACCTTTGCCGCCGAACTTGTAATTGCTGTCCTTGAACTCGCGCACCACCGTGTCCAGGTCGTGCTGTTTGGGAATGCCGTCTTCGCGCAGGTCCCAGGCGATCTGGCCCAGCTCGCGCAACGCTTCCTGCGCTGCCGCCTCGTCACCCTCGGTGATGATGCTGAACGCCACACCGGCATACGGCACATCCGAAAAGGCATAGCCGCCGACGATGTTGGCCGCCAGTACGCCGGGCACGGTCTTTTCGATCCGGCGCGCCGCATCTTCCAGCGCCCGCATGGGCCCATCGCGCGTGCCGGTGCCGGTCGGCGGCCACACGATGGGCGTGACCATCACCAGATGCTTGGGCCGCACACCGCTTTTGAGATGGCGCGCCAGAAGTTCGCTCGCCAGTACGGCGCTGTCGAATTGATCGGTGTGCGGGCATTCGCGGTAGAAGATCATGCCGTCCGACAGTGCGCCCATGCGCGGCGTCAGAGTGCCGTGCAAATCGCCGACGCAATACATGGGCAGCTTTTCCGCGCCGGGCGTAGCGCGGATGCGCGCCATCAACTCGCCTTCGGGATCATCGCATTCGCTGGTGACCATGGCGCCGTGCAGCGACAGGTGGATGCCATCCAGTCCTTCGGCCAGCGCCTTTTTCAGCACCGGCTCGACCTCGCTCCAGAACTGCTCGAACACGGCATGGTCCACCGTGGCGTCAGCGCCGCCGGTGTAGATGGCGCTGGGCACAACCTCCCAGCCTTCGCGCTCAGCGACACTGAGAAAGCCGTCAATCTGCGAGGCATCGCCCCGCCGGGCGGTGATTTCCTTGCCGCGATGGATGGTGAAGCCCTCCAGATCGGTCCTGCCGCCGGTAAAGGAATGGGTTTCGTGGAAAATGCCGGCGACAAAAACCCTGGTCATGCTGTGCCCCTTTGACCTTCAAACTTTCGGTGGTTTTTCGCTCCCCTGCAAGCGCTCCCGCGCTGCACAATTGGCGGGAAACCTGTTTCCGGTCACCATGCGCGCGGGCGGGAACTGATTTGCTGATCCTCAAACTGACCATCGTGCCGCTGGCCTTGCTGCTGTTCGGCGTCATCGAGCGGCGGCATGGCCCGCGCGTGGCCGGCTGGCTGTCGGGTTTTCCCATCGTGGGCGGGCCGCTGCTGCTGTTCCTGACCCTGGACCAGGGTCCGGCGTTCTCCAGCCAGGCAGCGCTGGGCGCCTATTTCGGGCTGGTGCCCTGGCTGGGCTTCACCATGACCTATGCCTGGTGCTCGCGGGCGCTGAACTGGGGGTGGTGCGCCCTGATCAGCTTTTCGGTGTGGACGGCCGTGGCGGTGCTGGCGGTGAACCTGCAGGACGCGTCGCGCTGGCTGGAAATCCTGCCCTTTGCCGCCTTCATCGGCGCGCAATTCTGTTTTCCCCGCGGCGAGCCGTCAGACGAAGAACGCGAGCATATCTGGTGGGGCATGCCGGCGCGCATGATCGCCGGCGCCACATTGACCCTGGTTATCACCCAATTCTCGGCGGCGCTGGGCACCCACTGGTCGGGCATCTTCACCACCTTTCCGGTGATGGGCTCGATCATCGCCATTTCCAGCCACCTGCAATATGGCCGCCATGCCGTGCAGGAAGCGGTGGCGGGCCTGTCGATGGGACTGGCCTCGGTGGGCGTGTTCTGCTTTGCCCTCTATATTCTGCTCGGCATCACCGGCATCTGGACGGCGTTCGGCGTGGCGCTATTGGCCTGCACCACAGCCCATGGCCTGACCTGGCTGATGTTCAAGCAGAAAAAAGTCTCTTAATCAGGAAGATTGGGCGATTTCCTTCGCCGCTTCCTTCACAGCGGCCAAGGTGGCGTCGATCACCGCATCATCATGTGCGAAGGAGACGAACCAGGCGCCGCGCTCCAGCACCCGTACGCCGCGCTTGAGCAGGGCGTGCGCGAACTTCACATACAGCGCCTTGTCGGTTTTGAGCAGGTCGCGGTAGTTCTTCGCCGGTGCGTCCAGCCCGAAGCCGACATGGAACATCAGTTCAAAGCCGGTAACTTGGGCCTTCACGCCTGCGCCTTTCAGGATATCGCGAATGCCGTCGCGCAGACGAACACCGCGTTTTGACGTGCTTTCATAGCCTTCCGGGGTCAGCGCTTTTTGCGTCGCCACCATCGCGGCCATGGTGACAGGCTGGGCGTTGAAGGTGCCGCCATGCAAAACCCCGCCGGTGACGAACATGTCCAGCAGGTCGGCACGGCCCACCAGCGCCGCCACCGGAAAACCATTGGCCACCGCCTTGGCGACCAGTGACATGTCCGGTGTCACGCCAAAGCGCGCCTGCGCGCCGCTGCGACCCAGACGAAATCCGGTGATCACTTCGTCGAAAATCAGGATGGCGCCGTGCTTGGCGCAGGCAACCTTCGCGCCTTCCAGATAACCGGCATCGGGCGCGATGCCGCCCTGGTTGCACATGGCGGGCTCCATGATCACGCCGGCGATATCGCCCTTGGCCAGGCGCACTTCCAGCCGCGCCAGATCGTTCCAGCCGATGACATCAAGACCCGCCGCATCGATGGGGTCTTGTCCCACGCTGCCCGGCACCAGCACTGGCGCGCCTTCCGGGCCG
>CANCMM010000076.1:0-7378 GCA_947379335.1 Alphaproteobacteria bacterium
AGGAAGCCATGGGTTCGCGCCTGCTGCTGGCTGAAGGGGTGGTGCAGAAAAGTCCCGAAGGGGTCATCCACCTGATGGCCCATACCCTGACCGACCGCAGCGCCGACCTGAAACAGCTGTCGGGCGATGCGGTGCCGCGCCATTCCCCCAGCCATCGCCATCCCCGCAATGTCCGCGTTCTGCCTCCTTCGCGTGATTTTCACTGACCGGACGGCCGCAAGTCCGGCGGCGGCGGCGCCACCCGTTCGACCAGAACCTGCGGGTTCTTCAGATACCCGGCCACCAGCAGCTGGCGCAGCTTTTCCTGCAACGCCACCGGGCTGAGACCTGCGGCCGGCACCGCTCCGAGCAGCTCCAGCCGCACATTGCCGTCGCTGTTCACCACAAAGCCGCCGCTGAGATCCTCTTCTCCCGTCACGGTGATGCGCAGGCCATCGCCCGGCGCCAGCACATCGGCGTTCGCCGCCGGCGACGTTTCAGGGGCAGGCGACAGGCATCCGGCCAGCGCCAGGCACACGCAAAGGCTCAGTAGAATAGGCCGCATCACAAGACCGTGACCAAAGCGAATCATTTCCCCTAGTATCGGAGCGGGGAAAACACAGGACAACGAGCCGGATGGCCTGGGAACGGGATTGGGCGCCACGGCACTGGACCGGATTCACCCTGGTCGCCGCCGCCCTGATGCTTGCCGCCCCGCTGTGGAGCGTGTGGGCCCCGGCCATGCCCGATTACCCTGCGCACCTGGCCACCTTCGCGATGATCCAGCAGGGGACGGGCACCGCGCTCTATCACCTGCACTGGAGCTTTGTGCCCAACCTGGCATCGGAAGTGCTGGTGCCGCTGCTGGCACGGCTGACCGGTTTGGTGGTGGCGACCAAGCTGTTCCTCACCGCCGCGATCTTTCTCTGGGTCGTGGGGCCGGGCGCCATCCACCGCGCCTTGTATGGCCGCACCGGCATAGCGCCCTTGTTCGGTTCCTTCTTCGCCTACAACGCCAACTTCATCTGGGGCTTCTTCAATTACTATTTTGCCGCCGGCTTGAGCTTCGCTATTTTTGCCGGCTGGATCGCCACAGATCGGCGCAACGGCATGATACGGCTTGCGGGCTTCGCGCTGGCCGTCACCGCCCTGTACTTCTGTCACATCTTCGCCGCCGCCAGCCTGCTGTTGATGCTGATCGGGTTCGAAATCGCCCAGAACATCCGCGAGGAAGATTCCAGCTTCGCTTTGCTGGCGCGCCGCGCCCTGCGCGTGGCGCTGATCTATCTTCCCGCCGCTTTGGCTTTTGTGTTCCTGCGGCCGCACAGCAACGAAGACGGCAGCGTCGAGTTCAACCTGGCCGACACGATGCTGGACCGGTTCGAAAGCCTGATGCAGCATGCCTTCGACAGCAGCGATTATGTCCTGCCGCTGATCCTGTTCGGCGGGCTGGCGCTGGCGCTGATCCTGCGCAAGGCGCGGCTGCATCCGGCCTTGTGGATCGCGCTGGGGCTGCTGCTGCTGGGCGCGGTGGGCGCGCCGGAATGGGCGCTGGGCGGCTGGGCGGTGCATCTGCGCCTGCCCGCCGTGTTCGGCGCGCTGCTGTTCGCCGCTGCCGAGCTGCGCATAAAGCCGCCGGTGCGGGCCAGCCTGGCCGTATTCGCCCTGATGATGATCGCCGCCAATGCGATCCTGCTGACCCAGAGCTGGCTGGGTTATGACCGCCATTACCGCGAATTCCAGGCGTCGCTGGAAGAAGTGCCGCGCGGATCGCGCCTGCTGACCGTGCTGGATGGCAACGCCATCGGCGAACGCTCCGACCAGCCCTATTGGCACATGGCCGAGTTCGCGATTCCCGAGCGCGGCGTCTTCACCCCGCTGCTCTTCACCACCAAGGGCCAGCATGTGGTGCAATGGAACCAGCCCTATGCGCGCTATGCCGCCAAAACCGCGCAACAGGGCTCGCCACCCGACATCGACGAGCTGGAATTTCTGGCGCGCGGCCAGATGGACGCGGACCCCGAGATGAAAGAGTCCGTGCCGTATCTGAATCACTTCCAATGCCATTTCGATATCGCGATGGTGGTGCATCTTGACGGCAAGCGCACTCCGGTGCCGGCCATGCTGCGGCTTCGCCATGCCGGCAGCTTCTTTTCGCTTTATGACATCGTTCCCGGCCCGGAGCACCGGCCAGGCGAACGCAGTGAGCCGTCGGCCGTGCGACAATCAGATGAGTGCGGCCGATGAATCCACGCCTGTTCGACACCGTGCTGTGGAGCGTGCTGGCGGTGACGGGCCTGACGGTGCTGTGGCTGCTGACCCGCAACATCATGGCGATTCCACATCATGTGCCGCTGGATCCCAATGAGGGATGGAACGCCGCCCATGCGCTGGCCGCGGCGCTGTATCCGACGCCGCAGAGCCTGATGGTCAACAATTATCCGCCTCTTTCCTTCTATCTTGTGCGCGTCCTGATCCGGCATGGCGGTGACCCGGTGATCGCCGGCCGATGGATTTCGCTGGCCGCCTTTCTGGGCGGCGGCGCGGGGATCGCGGCCGTGCTGCGTGCACTGGAATGCCAGCTTCGCGGCATCGCCTGCGCCCTGCTGTTTTTCGCCGCTGTCCTGCTGATCGGCAGCGACTATGTGGGGATGGACGATCCCCAGCTGCTGGGCCATGCCCTGCAACTGGCGGCCCTGCTCTTGCTGCTGCGCGAACGGCCGGTGGTCTCGGCGCTGCTGTTCGCCGTCAGCTTTTTCATTAAGCACAATCTTCTGGCGATCCCGTTGGCCTCGGTCGCGTGGCTGCTGCTTCTGGACCGCCGCGCCGGGCTGGAGTTCCTGCTCTGGGGCATGGCGTTTGCGTTGTCCGGGTTGGTCGCGTTCCAGCTTGACTTCGGCACCGGCCTGCTGGGGCAATTGGCGTCGCCGCGGCTGTCATCCTTCGCCAATCTGACAACCGCCGTCAGTCACCTGTGGTGGATGATATTGCCGGGCGTCGCCATTGCCGGACTTTGGCCCGACCGCAGCGCCCTGCTCTGTACGCTTTACGCCGCCGCCGCGCTGGGGCTGGGACTGATATTCGCCGCCGGCGACGGAGTGGACGCCAACGCCTTTTTCGATCTGGCCATCGCCTTGTCGCTGGGCCTGGGCCTGACGATTGAAGGCGGCCGCTGGCCGATACTGGCCGCAGCATCCCTGCTGCCGCTGCTGCTGTTCCTGGGCTTTCGCTTCCACGACAACAATTACTTCTTCACCCGCAGCTTCGCCGCCGAGTCCGCGCGCGACATCGCCTTTTTGCAATCGCGGCCCGGGCCGGCCTTGTGCGACCAGATTTCGCTGTGCTTGTGGGCCGGCAAACACGCCGAAGTGGACGTCTTCAATATCGGCGAGCAGATCAAGACCGGCGCCCGCGATCCCGGGCCCCTGGTTCAAATGATCGCGTCCCGTCATTTCACGGTGCTGCAATTGCAGGATCTGGATTCTCTGGGCCCTGCGGTTGGCGAAGCGATCCGAAGGAATTACCGCGCCGATCACGCGGGCGACAACGGGACTTTCCTTACGTCCGCGCCTTGACGGTGCCATGGCGCTCCAGCTTGCCCCAGCCGACAAAGGGCCCGCGCAGCGCCGTCCACAGCGAGCGCACCACCACGTAATACATGATCTGGCGGTAGCCGAAGCGCTGCAGCGGCAGCCACCAGAGCAGCCGCCAGTCCTCGCCCTTTTCCATCGCAAAGCCGGTCATCGCCGCCAGCAAATCCACCACGATGAAGATCGCATAGTACACGGCAACGATCTGCAGATTGTCGCCGGTGTAGGTCCCGACATGCTGGGCATAATTGATATATTCGGCGACCAGCTGCCACAGCAGCAAAAGATCGGCGACCGGCGCCAGGGTCGTGAGCAGAATCTGGAACAGCCAAACCTGCGGCAGCGCCACCAGACCCAGTTCGCCATACTCGGCGTTGAAGGTGATGCCGCGATACTTCCACAGGCATTGCAAGGTGCCATAGGCCCAGCGGAAACGCTGCTTGGCCAGGCCCCCCACCGTGGCGGGGGCTTCGGTCCAGGCGACGGCAGCCGGATCGAAATGTACCCGGTACCCTTCGGTCTGGATGTGGATGGTCAGATCCTGGTCTTCGGCCAGGGTATCGGCGGGAAAGCCGCCCAGTTCGCGCAACACATCGCGCCGCCAGGCGCCGACCGCGCCCGGCACCACCGTCAGCGTGTCCAGCGCCGATAGCGCGCGGCGCTCCAGATTCTGCGCCACGATATATTCCAGCGCCTGCCAGCGGGTGATCATGTTGATGCGGTTGCCGACCTTGGCATTGCCCGCCACCGCGCCGATCGAGGGATCGCTGAACCAGCGCACCAGACGCGAGATGGTGGTGCTTTCGAACTGAGTGTCGGCATCCAGCGCCACCACCACCTGGCCCTGCGCATTTTCCAGCCCCACATTCAGGGCATTGGCCTTACCGCCATTGGGAATGGAGATCACCCCGACGCGCGGGTCCTTTACGAAATGTGATCGGACAATATAGGCGGTGTGATCCTTGGAGCCGTCATCGATCACCAGCACTTCCATCTTGGGATAATCGCTGGCCAGGATGCGCTCGACAGTGGTGACGATCACTTTTTCTTCGTTGAAGGCCGGGATCAGCACCGTCACCGTCTGTGTGGCATCGCCGCCGGACATGGGCGTGCCCGGACCTTGCGCCAACTTCCACAGCGCCAGCCCCGCCAGTGCGAACAGCCGCGCCACGCCCAGCACGATGGCGCCCAGGAAGCAGTAATAAAGAAACTGCGCCAGATAGCTGATGGTCAGGAACACCGCCCGGTCGGCATAGAGCGAGATGGTGAAGGGAAGCGGCGGCATCACCTCGTCACGCTTGAACCCGCCAAGCTCGGACAGGGGCACGAACTTGTAGCCCTTGGCCCGCAGGGTATCGATCAGCTGGGGCAGCAGCAGCAAGGTCTTGCTGCGGTCGCCGCCGGAATCATGCATCAGGATGACATTGCCGCGCAGGTCGGGATTGGGATTGACCAGTCCCTTGTTCACCAGCGCCAGCATTTGCGGCACGGAGGAGTTCTCCCAGTCCAGGGTATCGAGATTGGCGGTGACCTCGATATAGCCCAGCGCCTGCGCCGCCTTGATCGGCTCGATCTCGTCGGCATCCGACGGGCTGGCATCGCTGAGATAGGGCGAACGAAAGAGGCGCATGGAGCGCCCGGTGAGCGCCTGGAACAGCCGCTGGGTGGCGTTCAGTTCCAGCCGCACCGCCGCGGCGGGAACGTCGGCCAGGTTGGGATGCGTATAACTGTGGTTGCCAACTTCATGTCCATCAGCCAGCACCCGCTGCACCAGGCCGGGATGAGCCTCCATCGCCGAACCGATCATGAAGAAGGCGCCCGGCGCTTTCTTTTCCTTCAGGATGGACAGGATGGTCGGTGTCCAGTCGGGATCGGGGCCGTCGTCAAAAGTCAGCGCCAATTTCATTGGCAATGCGCCGGCGCGGCGGATCACATAGCTGGTGGGCAGGCTGTCATAGCTTTCATCCACGATATCGCCGGTGCCGGCTTCCATCGTCAGGCTGCGCTTGCCCAGTGCCGGGTCGCTTTCCACCCGCAGGATTTCGCCGAAGCCGTCGTAATCCGGATTCTCCAGATCGTTCTCGATGTGCTTCAGGCTTTCCGGCGGTCCAGCGCCATAGCGGCGGCCCATCAGCGGCAGGATGGAGGGATCCTCATAGCCCAGCTTCCACAGGGCATAGCCCGCCGGGCGATAGGGATCGGCGGCGTGGATCTGGTTGAAGGCGGTGACACCGTCCAGGAACCAGACCTGATGTTCGCCATCGACATCGTTGTAGCTGAAGTGCGGATTGTTGGTGGCCGGGTCGAACAGCACCGTGGCGGCGTTGTCGCGCGCCGACGCCATGGCATATTCGAAACTCAGAACATTGGCGGGCTTCTTGCCCGCCCAGTCATAGGCCCAGGAACCAAGCGTGACGATGGTGCTGTCGGCAGGCAGCTGGCGCATGCGCTTGTCCAGCGTCTTTTCGTACCAGTCCTGCGCCGCGATGGAACCGGCCGGGCCATCCTGGTCCACCTGGTCGTAGGCCATCAGCATTGTGTAATCGACGATGTCGGCGAAGGTGCGATAGGGCCAGTCATCGTCATCGAACGGCACTGCCTGGGCGATGATCCAGTCATGCGGGGCGAATTCCGCCGACATTTTCGACAGGAATGCCTCAAGATCTTTGTGTGTGCTCTTCGGCACTTCCTCGAAATCGACGGTCACGCCCTGCAGCTTGTTGGCGGCGATGAAGGCCATGATGTCGTTCAGCAGCTTGTCCGAGCGCGCCGGATCGGCCAGCAGCCTGGCCAGCCCCGCGCCATCCCAGCGGCCGGTACGGTAATTCTGGACCACCGGCAGGACGGCGACGCTGGGCTTGTTGGTGCGGATAAAGTCCAGCGCGCGCCGGTCCATGCGCGTGGTCAGGTGCATGTCATCCCCATCCAGGGTCATCCAGACCGGCAGCACCCAGTCCAGGGTCTTGAGCGAACGCTTCAGCGACGGCCAGGCCGGATCATCCTTGCCCTGCCAGTTGGTATAGAAGCCGATGGCCAGGGCGCGGCCATCCTGCGGCTTGAGGATGGCGGGCAGCGCCCGGCTGGGCAGCGCGCTTTGCGCTTTGCGCAGGCGGGCAATGTCTTCCAGCCGGCGCTTTTGCGCTGCTGCCGCCAACCGCTGGGCGCGGGCCAACAGGCCGGGCTTCTGGGCACGTTTCACCAAATTGGGCGGGGGTGCGGCCACGCCCCGGCCCGGCAAGTCCAGGCCGGTGACCGGCGGGGCCAGCGCCAGGCTGGTGACAAAGCCCACCAGAATGACCAGGGCAGCGATGCCCACCACCCAGGCAACCACCTTGATGCGGGCAGCACGGCGTCCGGAAGCGTCGAAGAAGATGGGCTTGTTGGCCATGGCTTTAGATACAACTTGCAGGGGCGGGCGCGAAGAGGGTGCGCGTCATGGCGTCGCCACGGCCGGGATACGCATGGCGGGCCAGAGCGTTCATGCTAAGAGGCGTAAAGCGATTCAGGTGGTTTAAAGTGGCGTCTTACAATTGTGCGAAGTGCCCGGGCTATTGCTGCTCCTATCCGTTGATCCCCCTAACCAAGCCTGACGTGAAGCGGCTGGCCAAGCATTTCGGTCTGGACTTCGAAGCCGCCAAGAAGAAATTCACCAAGGTGGACGCCGAAGCGAAGTACGCCATGCGGCGCAAGGCCGACACCCACTTCGGCAAGATCTGCCAGTTCTTCGACACCACCAAGCGCTGCTGCACCATCTATCATGCCCGCCCCACCATCTGCCGGGAGTATCCGGGCGGCGGCTGCGGCTATTA
>CANCMM010000077.1:0-7346 GCA_947379335.1 Alphaproteobacteria bacterium
ATGATCGAGGCGCTGGCCGGTTCCAGCGGCGGCGCCAAGGTCATCATCGCGGCCGATAACGGCAAGACCTATCCGCTGGCCTTCTCGCTGAAGGGCTTTTCGGCCGCCCATGACGACATGGTGGCCAAGGCGAAGGCCAAGGCCAAGCCGGTCAGCCAGCCGGACGCCGCGGCGCCTGCCGCTCCGGCCGCCACGCCGTAAACAAATTATCGGAATGGAAAAAAGGCCGGTCGTTAGACCGGCCTTTTTTATGCCTTGGCTTTGAAGCTCATGGCCACGCCGTTCATGCAATATCTTAGACCCGTTGGCCGCGGCCCATCGTCGAACACATGGCCCAGATGGCCGCCGCAGCGCCGGCAGTTCACCGCCGTGCGGCTCATGCCCAACGTGTTATCGGTTTTGGTCTCGACCGCCTTGTCCAGCGGCTTCCAGAAGCTGGGCCAGCCGGTGCCGCTGTCGAACTTGGTGTCCGAGGAATACAGATCCAGAGCGCAGCCGGCGCAGGCGAACACGCCCTTGCGATGCTCATTGTTCAAGGGCGAGGTGAAGGGCGCTTCGGTGCCTTCATGGCGCAAGACGTCATAGGCGGCAGGGGAGAGCTGTTTCTTCCAGTCCGCATCGCTCTTGGTCACTTCATAGGCATACGCCGGAAAGGTGGCCATTGCGGCGCTACCCATCAGGGCAGCCAGGAAATGACGTCGTTGCATGTTCGTCTCCATGTCTCAGATACGCAGAAAGCAGTTCGCCGGATCGCCGCCAAGGTTACGGGAACCCGACAGGGCCCGCCCCGTTATCCTACCAGCGTGTCCCCAGCGCAAAACCCCAATTCAGGAGCAAAATATGGACAAGGATCGGATCGAAGGCTCGACCAATCAGGCCAAGGGCGCCATCAAGCAGGCGGCCGGCAAGGTTATCGGCGATGCCAAGCTGCAGGCCGAAGGCGCTGCCGACAAGGCCGCCGGCAAGGTGCAGAACGCCGTGGGCGGCGCCAAGGATGCGGTGCGCGACGCGCTCAAGCACTAGGCTTTCGTCACAAATGCGTGAAAGCCCGGCCCCTGTTGGGAGCCGGGCTTTTTCGTTAGATTGCGCCCCCATCCCCTCTTTGCGTCTCAAGGAATTTTCATGATCCGTTTTCTCACCTGGCTGCGCGACCTTTTGATGTCCGTGGTGAACATGTTCGCCAAGGCGGTTGTCCTGGTGATTCTGCTCATCGTGGTCCTGCTGGTGGTGTCGCTGGCGCGGGGCGACGGATTGCCCGCCAACATCGTGCTGGCGCTGGACTTGCGTGATCCGATTGACGATAGCGCGGCTGCCCCCGGCAGCATCTTCACGCCCCGGCGCGCCACGGTGATGGACGTGGTGCTGGGCCTGGACGCGGCGGGCCGCGACAGCCGGGTCAAAGGCATGGTGATCAAGCTGGGCAATGGCGCGCTCTCCACCGCCGAGGCGCAGGAGATCGCCGCCGCCATCGACCGCTTCAAGGCGAAGAACAAATTTGTCATCGCCCAGGCGTCGGCCTTCTTTGGCGCCGGACTGGGCGATTATCTGGCCGCCAGCGCCGCCAATGAAATCTGGGTGATGCCCAAGGCGCCCTTCTCGGTATCGGGCGCCGGCGGCGGGGAACTGTTCCTGCGCGGCACACTGGACAAGATCCAGGCCGTGCCGCAGATCGCCAAGCGTTCCGAATACAAAAGCGCCGCCGACATGATGATGGAAAAGCAGATGTCGCCGGCCGACCGCGAGCAGCTCACCGCGCTGATGAACTCGGTCTATGACGGTGCGGTCAAGCAGATGGCGGCCAACCGCCACATCACCGCGTCCGAAGTGATCGCGGCATTCGAAGCCAGTCCGCAATTTTCCGAGGATGCGCGCAGCCGAAGGCTGGTGGACCGCATCGGCTATGACGACGAGGCGCGCGCCGCCGCCAATGCCCGGGCTGGCAGCGGCGTCAAGTCAGTCAAGTTCACCGACTATGTGAAGCAAGCCAACGAACGCTTCGGCGCCGCCAACATCGCCATTGTCGAAGCGGCGGGCGAAATCCGCGACGGCACGGCGAAGAACTCGCTGCTCAACGCCTCGTCCGGCATCGCCAGCGACGACCTGTCCGCCGCCATCGGCCAGGCGGCGCGCGACAAGAACATCAAGGCCATCGTGCTGCGGGTGGATTCCCCCGGCGGCTCGGTCACCGCCAGCGACCAGATCCTGCATGCGGTGAAGGTGGCGCAGAAGGCGGGCAAGCCGGTGGTCGTTTCCATGGGCGGGGTTGCAGCCTCGGGTGGCTATTATATTTCGCTCAGCGCCAACAAGATCGTGGCGCAGCCCGGCACCATCACCGGTTCCATCGGCGTCCTGACCGGCAAGGTCAGCTTCAACAAGACTCTGGAACTGGTGGGCGCCAAGACCGAGACAGTGGCGGTGGGCAAGAACACCCTGATGGATTCCCCGCTGCAGCCTTTCACCGACGAGCAGTGGGCCAACCTCAATCACCAGGCGGATGTCATCTATGATGACTTCACCGCCAAGGTGGCGGCGGGCAGGCAGCTGCCGCTGGAGAAGGTGCGCGACGCCGCGCGCGGCCGGGTGTGGTCGGGCACTGACGCCAAGGCGCATGGGCTGGTGGACATGCTGGGCGGCTTCTGGACCGCGGCGGACCAGGCGGCCATGCTGGGCGGGGTACCCCAGGCCGACATGACGTTCCGCGTCTATCCCCGCCGCAGGGGGCTTTTGGCCCGGCTGGGGATGCTCTCGGACGGCCTGGATGCCAGCCTGGGGCTGTTCGGGCGTATCGAATCGCTGCTGAACCTGCCGGCGCTGCAGGCCCTGCTGGGCGAGGTTTCGAGCCTCCCACAGGGCGGCCCCGGAAGTTCCCTGCAGCTGCGCGCGACGCATCTGCCACGGCCGTGACCCCAACTCCACAGGCGCGGCAAGGAAACTGCTTGCTGGCGGGGACCCTTGAACTATAATTGCCCTGTGCGGGGGCACGAAGCTGGCTTGGCGGGTCCATAATTGCGATTATGGTGCGCTGCAGTTTCGGGTTTTTCCGAAACTACGTGAATTGCTGGAGCCTTCGCCATTCCCAAATCCGACAAGGCCATCGAGGAGTTGAGCTTCGAAGGCGCGCTCAAGGAACTGGAAGCGATCGTCTCGCGCCTGGAGCAGGGCGAGGTCGACCTCGAAGACTCCATCGCGCTTTACGAACGCGGGCAGGCGCTGAAGGCGCATTGCGAGACAAAGTTGAAATCCGCCGAGGGGCGTCTGGAAAAAATCGTGCTGGGTGCGGGCGGACCGCAAATCGGCGAAAGCATGGAAACGGCGTGACCCGCCGCTGCAAACAAGAGAATTTTCGCGCATGAACATCCCCAATACCAAGACCCCGCTGCTGGATCAGGTCGATCTGCCCGAAGATCTGCGCAAGCTGGACAAGTCCCAGCTGCGCCAGTTCGCCGATGAGCTGCGTACCGACCTGATCGACATTGTTTCCGTGACCGGAGGTCACTTTGGTGCGGGACTTGGCGTGGTCGAACTGACCACGGCGCTGCATTACGTGTTCAAGACGCCGGACGACCGCATCATCTGGGACGTCGGCCACCAGGCCTATCCGCACAAGATCCTCACCGGCCGGCGCGCGCGCATGCGCACCCTGCGCCAGGGCGGCGGACTGTCTGGTTTCACCAAGCGCAGCGAGAGCGAATATGATCCGTTCGGCGCGGCGCATTCTTCTACTTCCATCTCCGCCGGCGTCGGCATGGCGGTGGCGCGCGACCTCAAGGGTGGTGACAACAATGTGATCGCGGTGATCGGCGACGGTTCGATGAGCGCGGGCATGGCCTATGAAGCCATGAACAACGCCGGCGCCAACAAGAACCGGCTGATTGTCATCCTGAACGACAATGACATGTCCATCGCCCCGCCGGTCGGTGCGATGAGCGCCTATCTGGCGCGGCTGGTGTCGTCGCGTTCCTATACCGGCATCCGCAACATGGCCAAGCGCCTGGCGCGCAAGATGCTGCCGCGCGGCCTGTTCAAGGTCGCCCAGCGCACCGAGGAATATGCCCGCGGCATGGCCATGGGCGGCACGCTGTTCGAGGAAATGGGTTTCTACTATGTCGGCCCGATCGACGGCCACAACCTGGATCACCTGGTGCCCGTGCTGGAAAATGTGCGCGACACCATGACCGGCCCGGTGCTGGTGCATGTGGTGACCAAAAAGGGCCACGGCTATGCCCCCGCCGAAGCCGCCGCCGACAAGTATCATGCTGTCGCCAAGTTCACCGTGCTGACCGGCGAGCAGGCCAAGTCCACCCCCAAGTCGCCGGCCTACCAGAAAGTGTTCGGCGAGGCCCTGATCGCGGAAGCCAAAAAGGACAGCCGCATCGTCGCCATCACCGCCGCCATGCCGTCGGGCACCGGCGTCGATCTGTTCGAGAAGGTCTTTCCGGAGCGCACCTTTGACGTCGGCATCGCCGAGCAGCATGGCGTGACCTTCGCGGCCGGCATGGCGACCGAAGGCATGAAGCCCTTCTGTGCCATCTATTCCACCTTCCTGCAGCGCGCCTACGACCAGGTGGTGCATGACGTGGCGATCCAGTCGCTGCCAGTGCGCTTTGCGATGGACCGCGCCGGTCTGGTCGGCGCCGATGGCTGCACCCATGCGGGCTCGTTCGATATCGCCTATCTGGCGGCGCTGCCCAACTTCGTGATCATGGCCCCGTCGGACGAGGCCGAGCTGACCCACATGGTGGCCACCGCCGCGCAGATCGACGACCGGCCCAGCGCGCTGCGCTATCCGCGCGGCGAAGGCACGGGCGTGGCGCGTCCTGCCGAAGGCATTCCGCTGGAGATCGGCAAGGGCCGCATCATCAAGCAGGGCAGCAACATCGCCATCCTGAACTTCGGCACCCGCATGAAGGAGGTCCTGCTGGCGTCCGAGCGCATGGGCGGCTACGGCCTGTCGGCGACCATCGCCGATGCGCGTTTTGCCAAGCCGCTGGACACCGACCTGATCCGCCGCCTGGCCAAGGAACACGAAGTGCTGATCACCATCGAGGAAGGCTCTGCCGGCGGCTTCGGCGCCCATGTCATGCACTTCCTGGCGCATGATGGCTTGCTGGACCGCGGCCTGAAGGTCCGTCCCATGACCTTGCCCGACGTGTTCCAGGATCACGACACGCCTGAGAAGATGTATGCCCAGGCAGGCCTGGATGCCGACGGCATCCTGCGCACCGTGCTGCAAGCCCTCGGACGCGGTTCTGAGGTCACACACCTCAGCACGGGCCTGATCGCCTGAACCAAGTCTGCCGGCATTTCGGATCCTGTGGCGGCTGTCTGCTGCAGGACTTGGGCGCAGCCGATTATGCGGCGGCCAAGCGCGCCGCTGTCCAGAACGCCCTGCTGCAGGCCGGCGTGAACGCCGAGGTTCTGGCACCGATCATCGTGCCGCCGCACTCGCGCCGCCGCGCCGTGTTCAAGATCAAGAGCCTGCCCGAAGGCCTGCACATCGGCTTCCACGCCGCCCGGTCCCATACCGTCATCGACATGCACCAGTGCGAGGTGCTGACCGCAGGCCTGTTCGCGCTGGTGGGAGCGCTTCGGGTGAAGCTGGAGCCGCTGTTCGGTGTGGGCGAGATGGCCGACCTGCATGTCACCCAGACGGATACCGGCTTCGATTGCGCCTTTCACTGGCGCAGCCTGACCCCGGCGCTCACGGCCGCACTTTCCGCGGCATTGTCAGGCCTGGGTATCGCGCGCCTGACCATGGGCGGCGAAACCGTGTTCGAGACGGCAGTGCCGCAAATCACCCTGGGCGGCGTCACGGTGGCGCTGCCTTCCAATCCTTTCCTGCAGTCCACGGCCGAAGGCGAGGCGGCCCTGCAGGCGCGCGTGCTGAAAATCGTGGGCAAGGCCAAAGCCGTCGCCGACCTGTTCAGCGGCGTCGGCACTTTTGCCTTTCCGCTGGCCAGGATCGCCAAGGTTCATGCCGTGGAGCAGGACGACATCGCGCTGGCTGCCCTGGACGCCGCAACGCGGGGCGCCAAGGGTATCAAGCCTGTCACCACCGAAAAGCGTGACCTGTTCAAGCTGCCCCTGACGCCGCTGGAACTGAAGCCTTACGACGCGGTGGTGCTGGACCCGCCCCGGGCCGGGGCGGAAGCGCAGGTCTGCGCCCTGGCAAGGTCCAGGGTTCCCCTGATCGCCTATGTGTCCTGCGACGCCACGACTTTCGCCCGGGATGCCGCCATCCTGGTGGCCGGGGGCTACCGGCCGGGGCCCGTTACCCCGATAGACCAATTCCTCTGGTCGTCGCATATTGAGCTGGTCGGTGGGTTCGTTCGCGGCGCGCGGAGCGCGTGAGCAGGTCCGGTGGACCTGCGAAAGCGGACGAACGCCCTGAGCATGAGCGAAGGGCAGGGCGAGGCAGGGGCTTGAGGAAAATTCTTATCGCGCTGGGTGTTGTGCTGGTCTTGACGCTGGGCGGGGCAGGCGTGTGGTTCCTGCAAGAGGAACCATCTGCCTCCAAGACCGCCGAGGCGCCGCCATCCGACCTCACCAGTTTCAAGGATTGGGCGGTGGTGCTGGTGGCGGGCGATTACCGCGCCCATTCCGGCGCGCCTTCGAAAGTGTTCGACAATGCCCGCCACGATCTCGCCGCAGCCTTCACCAAGATCGGCTTCCAAAAATCCAACATGGTGCAGTTCTCGGTCGACTATGACGACGGCACCCAGCATACCGGCGTTGCGGACATCGCCACCGCCATGACCGCCGCCGCGGCCAAGGCCAAATCCGGCTGCCTGATCTATTTCACCTCCCATGGCGTGCCCAACGGCATCATCATCGGCGACGGCGTGCTGGGACCCAATGACATGCGCGACATGGTCAACAATGCCTGCGGCAAGCGTCCTTCGGTAATCGTGATGTCGTCCTGCTATTCGGGACAGTTCGTGGCGCCACTACAGGGCGAGAACCGCGTCGTCATGACGGCCTCGCGCCCCGACCGCACCAGCTTCGGCTGCGGCGAGCTGGATCATTACACCTTCTTCGACGATTGTTTCCTGCGGGCCCTGCCGATGGCCGGCGATTTTCCCGGCCTGGGCGGGCTGGCGCAGCAATGCGTGGCGGCGCGCGAACGGCAGATGAAGGCGACGCCGCCGTCCGAGCCGCAGGTCAATGTGGGGCCGAATGTGGTGTTTACGCTGCGCTGGCGGGACACGCCGCCGGGAAATCAGCCGACTTGATGCAGGGCGGGCACGGCGACATCAGCCGGTCCCACACGCAACTGCTTTTCCCACTTGCTGACAATCACAGCCGCCACCGAATTGCCCACCACATTGGTGGCGCTGCGGCCCATG
>CANCMM010000078.1:0-7284 GCA_947379335.1 Alphaproteobacteria bacterium
CGGTCATGGTCTTTCCCGCCACCATGGCGCACCAAAATCAGGGTCCCCAGATGCTTACCGCCAATCGCCTGCGCGATGGCGATGTGCTGTACCGCAAGGGCAGCGGCTGGGTGCCGATGCTGGCCGATGCCGATGTCTATGCGACCCAGGCCGAGGCCGATGCCGCCCTGGCCGGGGCGACCTCCGAACTGGGCCGCACCGAATTCGTCGCGCCCTATCTGTTCGAAGTGCGCGAGGCAGGCGGCAAGATCACGCCGGTGAAGGAACGCGAGATCATCCGCGCCGCCGGTCCCACGGTGCATCCCCATACCGGCAAGCAGGCAGGCCAGGTCAATGCTTAATCCGCTGGTGAAGCAAGTCGATCCCAATATGTACCGCTATGACGAGTTCGACGCCCAGTTCGTCAGCGAGCGGGTGGAGCAGTTCGCCGGCCAGGTGGCGCGCCGCCTGTCGGGCGAGCTGACCGAAGACCAGTTCAAGCCGCTGCGCCTGATGAACGGGCTGTACCTGCAGCTGCATGCCTACATGCTGCGCATCGCCGTGCCTTACGGCACCCTGTCGTCCAGGCAGATGCGCAAGCTGGCGCACATCACCCGCACCTATGACAAGGATTTCGGCCACTTCACCACCCGCACCAATCTGCAACTGAACTGGATCAAGCTGGTGGACGTGCCGGCGATCCTGCGCGAGCTGGCGGACGTGGAGATGCACTGCATCCAGACCAGCGGCAATTGCGTGCGCAACGTCACCGCCGACCAGTTCGCCGGCGCCACCGACGAGGAAATCGAAGACCCGCGCCCGCTGGCCGAGATCATCCGCCAATGGTCCTCGCTGCATCCCGAGTTCGCCTTCCTGGCCCGCAAGTTCAAGATCGCGGTCGGCGCCTGCGAGAAGGACCGCGCCGCGATGCTGTATCACGACATGGCGGTGCAGATCGTGAAGAACGCCGAGGGCCGCATCGGCTACAAGGTGATGGCGGGCGGCGGCATGGGCCGCACCCCTTACATCGCCCATGTCATGAGCGAGTTTGTCGAGAAGGAAGACATCCTCGCCTATCTGGAAGCGGTGCTGCGCGTCTACAACCAGGACAGCCGCCGCGACAACATCCACAAGCAGCGCATCAAGATCCTGATCAACACCATCGGGCCGGAAGAAATGCGCAAGCGCGTGGCCCGCGAGTTCGACGAGATCAAGCGCGCCGGCACCTTGCAGCTGCCGCAGGACGAGCTGGACCGTATCACCGCCTATTTTGCGCCGCCCAAGTTCGAGACCGGCCTGTCCGACGAGATGCCGCAAGCCGGCAAGGACTTCGCCGACTGGGCGAAAACCAACGTCCACAAGCATCGCGCGCCCGGTTATGCCATCGCCACCATCACCCTGAAGACGCCGGGCCAGGTGCCGGGCGACGCCACCTCGGCGCAAATGGACACGATCGCCGACCTGATGGACCAGTTCAGTGTGGGCGACGTGCGGGTGACGCACGAACAGAATCTGGTGCTGCCGCATGTCCGCAAGAAGGACCTGCCGGCGATCTACGCCAGGCTCAGGGAACTGGACTTCGCCTCGCCCAATGCCGGCCTGATCACCGACATCATCGCCTGCCCCGGCCTGGACTATTGCGACCTGGCCAATGCGCGCTCCATTCCCATCGCCCAGAACATCGCCAGGAAATTCGAAGACCTTGGCCGCCAGCAGGACATCGGCGAGTTGAAGATCAAGATTTCCGGCTGCATCAATGCCTGCGGCCATCACCATGCCGGCCATATCGGCATTCTGGGTGTCGACAAGAAGGGCGTGGAATTCTACCAGCTGGTGCTGGGCGGCTCGGGCGCCGAGGACGCCAGCATCGGCGACATCATGGGCCCGGGCTTCACCGAGCACGAGATCGCCGACGCGGTGGAGCGGGTGGTGAACGTCTATCTGAAGATGCGCAAGGACGGCGAACGCTTCCTGGACACCTATCGCCGGCTGGGCATGGCGCCGTTCAAGTACGCCGCTTACGAGAAAGTCGCGGCGTGACCAAGCTGATCAAAAGTGGCGCTTACGCGCAGGATAGCTATGCAGCAGTGGCCGATGATGCCACGCTGCCGGACGGGCCGGTGCTGGTGTCGCTGGCGCGCTTCCAGAAGGATCGCGACGCGCTGCTCGCCCGCAACACGCCGGTGGGCATTCGCCTGCAGTCCAGTGAAAATCCGGAAGTGCTGGGCAAAGACGTCAGCCACTTCGCGCTGATCGCGCTGGAGTTTCCCAAATTCCGCGACGGCCGCGCTTTCTCCTGGGCGCGCATCCTGCGCACGCGGCTGGGCTTTACCGGCGAAATTCGCGCCGTCGGCGACTTCCTGTATGACCAGGTGAACTACCAGCACCGCGTCGGCTTCGACGCCTGGGAAGTACCGGACAATTTCACCATCGAGATGTTCAATCGCGCGCTGGCCGAGATGACCGACGTCTATCAGCCGTCCACCGACGGCAAGAAGACCATTCGCGAGCTGCGGGCGGCGCGTTAATTAGCTGTCAGGTTCGGGTTCACCCGGCCGGCATTCATCCACGGTTCATCTAAATTACGCCTTATTCAGCGGCGGAGGGCACGCAGCCACCCTAAGCTGCGGCCAAATTTCGAACCGAAGGAATCCCCATGCGCAAAGCCCTTCTTCCCATGGTAGCCAGTCTCGCCCTTTGCGGCGCGGCGACCGCGGCACTGATTGCCACCAATGCCAATGCCGCCCAGACCGCCAGGCCGATGATGATCGCCCTGATCGGCGGCGATGCCGGCGGCGGCCAGACCACGCGCAAGCCGGTGATGATCGCTCAACTCGCGCCCGGCGACAGCGGTGGCGCCCGCGCCGAAGGTGGCCCGCCTCCCGGACCGCCGGATGGCATGATAGACCCAGGGATGCGCCGCGGCCAGATGTGCCAGGACATGTATGCCCGCAAGGTCGGCGAACTGGCCTTCCTGGAAACCAAGCTGTCGCTGACGGCCGCACAAGAGCCGCTTTTCGCGCACTGGAAACAGGCCAGCCTGCAAGTCGCCAAGAGCCACGAAGGCGAATGCGCCAGCCGCGAACGCCGCGAACCCGGCCAGCGCCGCGATATGATGACCCGGTTGAACATGGAAGAAACCATGCTCAAGCGCCGCCTGGCCGATATCAATGCGGAACGTCCGTCTCTCGGCGCCCTCTACGCCGCGCTCAATCCCCAGCAGAAGCAGGAGTTCGGTCATGCCGCGATGCGCGCCATGGGCGGACGCATGGGCATGATGATGGGCATGATGGGTCCCCACGGCATGGGTCCGGGCGGAGGCCCGATGGATCACCGCCCAATGGGCGAAATGCCGCCACCGCCGCGTCCGCAATAGCAGTCAAACTGTCATGAAAAGGCTGCGCCCGCCGGGCGCAGCCTTTTTTCTTGCGCGAACGGCTCCGAAGGCCCAAAACGCCAAACCATGAACGCGCCAGTAAACCTGCAGGGGCGCTTCGACACCCTGCCCCGCTTTGCGACCGCCCTGAAGGCGATCGAAAGCCTCAAGCCGACCGAGCCGCTGTATCTGGTGCATCCCGACAAGTTCGCGGGCGCCGCCAAGCATTTCCTGGACGGATTTCCCGGCGATGTCCTGTACGCGGTGAAGGCCAATCCCCATCCCGTCGCCATCACCAATCTGTGGAACGCCGGCATCTGCCATTTCGACACCGCCAGCCTGGGCGAGATCGAAGCGGTGAAAAGCCTGTTCCCCGACGCCATCTGTCATTTCATGGCGCCGGTGCGCCTGCCGGGCCAGGCCAAGGCAGCGTTTGAGAAGCACGGTGTCACCGACTTTGTGATCGACAGCGCCGCGGAGCTGGACAAGCTGCTGGCCGAAACCGGCAAGCCTGCGAAGCTGCGCGTCTTTGTGCGGCTGGTGGCCCAGCTGGGCGGCGCACTGCTGGAAATGTCCAGCAAGTATGGCTGTGGCCCTGCGGAAGCCGCCAAACTGCTCAAGCGCGTGCGGGTGGCGGGCGCGGCGCCTTGCCTGACCTTCCATGTAGGCTCGCAATGCCTGTCGCCCTTTTCCTATGCCCAGGCGATCGAGATCGCCCAGCGCACCATCACCCTGTCGGGGGTGGAGATCACCGCGCTGGATATCGGCGGCGGATTCCCGGCCGCCTATTCGGGACAGGAGCCGCCGCCCTATCACTGGTATTTCGACATGATCAAGGAAGCGCTGAACACGCTGGGCCCGGGCAAGCTGAACGTGATGTGCGAGCCGGGCCGCGCTTTGTGCGCGCCGGGCATTTCGCTGGTGACGCAGGTGGTGATGCGCCGCGGCGACCGGCTGTACATGAATGACGGCATCTATGGCAGCTTCGACGAGCAGCGCTTCATCAGCTTTGACGAGGACTATCCGCCCACCGGCATCACCCTGGACCCGCGCGGCAAGGCCAAGCTGCTGAGCGGCGAGAAGCGGCCCTTCCGCGTCTATGGCCCCACCTGCGACAGCGCCGACGTGCTGCCACGCCCGGTGCTGCTGCCCGACAGTATCGCCAACGGCGATTACGTGCTGTTCGGCGCGATGGGTGCCTATACCGTATCGTCGCGCTCGCCGTTCAATGGCTATTACCCAGACGCGTGGGCCGTCATCGGCTGATATTTACCAGCTGTTAAACATCTCGCCGCGACCAGCCTGATTTTTCACAACAAACGAAACGTTAAGAGTGATGCGCCAGCATGTCCTTCCAAAGGATATCGCCATGGCCGCTTCGCAAAAGCTTTCCCACCTGCTGCAACTGGCCGACCAGGGCCCCGCCTTGCGCGCGGCGCTGGCCGAGGAAGTGGCCGAGCTGCTGACCGCCTGGCCGGCCGATTACCCCGGCAGCATGCGCGGCGTATGCGAGGCCTTGCTGGCCAAGGCGGCGCGCGATGTCGATCCCGCCACCCGCGCCCGTCTGCGCGTCCAGCTTTATTCCGACCCCCACCTGTCAGGGCGTGTGCTGCCCCGCGAATCCGTTTCCCAGACCTTGATCGAAGCGGCCCGCTGCGGCGAAGGCCTGCACGACGCCCTGGCGCAAAGCCTGGGCGTGGACGACAAGATGGCGGTGCAGATCCTGGATGACGAAAGCGGCGCCGCGCTGGCGGTGGCCTGCAAGGGCGCCAATATCGAACGCGCCGCTTTTTCCGCGCTGGCGCTGCTGGTCCGCCCGGGCCGCGACCGCGCCCATGCCTTTGCCGTGCTGGACGCCTACGACACCGTGCCGATGAGCGAGGCGACCCGCGTGCTGCGCGGCTGGCGCGAAGGCGTAAGCGCCGCCGCCTAGCCCAAGTTTTCTGCGTTGACTTCGTGACGCTCGCGGGTCTTCAGGAACTTCACATTCGGAAAACGCTCGGCGACATAGCCGATTTCCCAGGCGCTCTTGGACAGAAACACCGGCGCCCCGTCGCGGTCGGTCGCCATGCCGCCCTTGTTGGCGCTTGAGAATTTCTCCAGCTCGGCCTCGCTGCCCGCCAGCCAGCGGGCGGCGTCGTAAGGCGAGGCCTCCAGCTCGGCGTCCAGGTCATATTCGGCCACCAGCCGCGACTTGAGCACATCCAGCTGCAGTGCGCCCACCACACCGATGATCCATTGCGAACCGATGACCGGCTTGAACACCTGGGTGACGCCCTCTTCCGCCAGGCTCTCCAGCGCGCGCGCCAGGTGCTTCTGCTTCATGGGATCGGACAGGCGCACCCGGCGCAATATTTCCGGCGCGAAGTTGGGAATGCCGGTGAACACCACATTGCCCGATTCCGACAGGGTGTCGCCGACGCGCAGCACGCCGTGATTGGGAATACCGATAATGTCGCCGGGCCAGGCCTCGTCCACCGTCTCACGCTCACTGGCGAAGAACAGGATGGGATTGTGGACGCCGATGGTCTTGGCGGTGCCCGATTGTTTCAGCTTCATGTTGCGGCGGAACTCGCCCGAGGCCAGGCGCAGGAACGCCACCCGGTCGCGGTGGTTGGGGTCCATGTTGGCCTGCACCTTGAACACAAAGCCGGTGACTTCCTTGTCGCCCGGTTCGGCGGCACGGCCGACCGCGGCCTGGGAGCGCGGCGAAGGGGCATATTCGGTCAGCGCATCCAGAAGCTGCGCCACGCCGAAATTCTTCAAGGCGCTGCCGAAATAGACCGGCGACAAATGGCCTTCCCGGTAGGTCGCCAGATCAAAGCGCGGCAACCCTTCGCGCGCCAGGCCCACATCTTCGTCCAGCTTGGCCTTCAGTTCGGCGTCCAGCTTGCCCTCGTTGAAGGGGATGAACGCATTCTTGTTCAGGTCCTGAATGCCCTTGAAGTTCAGGCCCATGCCGGCCGGCCACATCATGGGCGCGGTCTCGATCTGCAACTGGTCGGAAATCTCGTCCAGCAGTTCAAAGGGATCGCGCGCCTCGCGGTCCATCTTGTTGACGAATGTCATGATCGGGATGTCGCGCAGCCGGCAGACCTCGAACAGCTTGCGGGTCTGGGCTTCGATGCCCTTGGCGGCGTCGATCACCATCACCGCCGAGTCCGCTGCCGTCAGGGTGCGGTAAGTGTCTTCGCTGAAATCTTCATGGCCCGGCGTGTCCAGAAGGTTGAACACCGCGTCCTGGTATTCGAACGTCATCACCGCCGAGGTGACCGAGATGCCGCGTTCCTGCTCGATTTTCATCCAGTCGGACTTGGCGCGGCGGGCCTCGCCGCGCGCCTTCACCCGGCCGGCGGCATGGATCGCCCCGCCCAGCAAAAGCAGGTGTTCGGTCAGGGTAGTCTTGCCCGCGTCGGGATGGGAAATGATGGCGAAGGTGCGGCGCCGCGCGGCTTCGCTGGCAGGGGTCTTGCTCATGGCCGGGGGTTAGCAGGCCCCGCCCGTCCCGGCAACCGGAACTTAACTGCGGGCCATGATCCGCCTGGCTCTTATGTACATCTCCACGGCGCGCACCGTGAACAGCGCTGCGGTAAAGACGATGGACGCGTCAGAGATCAGCAACACGTCCAGATGCAGGGCCTGGCCTTCCACCGCCAGCCCGGTGCGCAGCCCCAGCCGCAGCAGGATCAGCACGCCCAGCACCAGCAGGGCCGCTTGACCGCCGGTGACCATCAGGGTGCCGTCCTCGGGGTGCACCTCGATCGCCATGGTGCGGCCCCAATACCAGCCGCCCACCGCGCCGAGCACCGCCGCCACCACGAGCCAAGTCCAGTCCTGCGCCACCAGGTGGCGTACAATGTGATGGCCGGGTTGCGGCGCCAGCAGCGCCAGGGCGGTAACCGCCAGGATGATGGCGGGGCGGATCCACA